>CAJAHZ010000287.1 GCA_903939665.1 uncultured Pseudomonadota bacterium
GCCTGATGCAGTTTCGCGTGTTCTGCCGCGTGTTCGTAGCCACGCTCAAGAAGAATCGCTTCTTCATGCGTGAAGTGTTCGACGATATGCGTCAGCAGCGCATCGAACGCATCGTTGAAGCGGTCGGGCGCGTCGCTGCGCGTGACCGCTTTTTCGAGCAGCGTGTTGGCCAGGCGGAGCAGGATGCGATGCTCATGGTCAATGGTTGCATTGCCGCTGGCGTAGGTGGTTTTCCAGTGCAGGTGAACGAGGGGCTGAGCACCGGAGCTATCTTCCTCTAGGTCGTCGTCTTGGGGGCTGAAGGCAAATATCTCGACGGTGTCGCGCCCGGCTTTCTTTGCCTGATACATGGCGATGTCGGCATTCTTGGACAACTCGACGCCGTCGCTGCCGTGCTCGGGGTAAAGCGCGATGCCAATGCTGCTGGAGATCGCCAGCTGATGGCCCGCCAGTTCGAAAGGCTGATTGAGCGCGACACGAATTTTTTCCGCCACGCTGCTCGCGTCCAGTGAGCTGATGACGGTGCGCAACAGCACAATGAACTCGTCTCCGCCGATGCGCGCCACCGTGTCCGATTCGCGCACGCAGGTCAGGATGCGCTGCGCGGCGGCCTTGAGCAATTGATCGCCAACGTCGTGGCCGTAGGTGTCGTTGATCGGCTTGAACTTGTCCAGATCAAGGAACATCAGGGCCACGCCGCAACTGTCGCGCTTCGCGGCAACCAGGGCCTGTTGCAGGCGATCGTTGAGCAGCATTCGGTTCGGCAGGTCAGTCAGTGTGTCGTAGAAGGCCAAGTGCTTGATCTCGTCTTCTGCCGCTTTTCTGGCCGTGATGTCGGTGAAGGTGCCGACATAGTGGGAGACGTCTCCCTCGTCGTTCTGCACGGCCGTGATGCCAAGCCACTCGGGATAAATTTCACCGCTCTTGCGTTTGTTCCAGACCTCGCCCTGCCATGATCCGCTACGCCCGATGCTGCTCCACATCGCCTTGTAAAAATCGGCGGTTTGCCGACCGGAATGGAGCAGGCGCAAGCTCTGGCCGACGGCTTCGTCTGCTGCGTAGCCGGTAATCCGGGTGAAGGCGCTATTCACCCGCAAAATGATGCCACGGGTGTCGGCGATGATCATGCCTTCCTGCGCCTCGAAAACGATGGCGGCAATCCGGAATTGCTCCTCCGCCAGCTTGCGTTCGCTGGTGTCGCGAATGATCGCCGTGATGAAACGGCCCTCGACGGTTTCCCACACGGCAAGCGATAGCTCCATCGGGAATTCCCGACCGTTCTGGTGCAGCCCCTGCAACTGGATTGCTTTGTCGCTGGCAGGGAGCGTGCTGTCGGACAACCAGCGGCCAAATTCGGTGCGGCGGCGTTCGCGATATTTTGGCGGCACGAGTTGCGTCAGCGGCATGCCCAGCGCTTCGGCTTCGCCGTGGCCAAAGATGACCTCGGCGCCTCGGTTCCAGCCGACAATGTTGCCTTGGCTGTCAGCCGAAATGATCGCCTCGTTGGCCGACTGCGCGACAGCGCGGTAGCGCGCCTCGCTTTCCCGCAAGGTGACTTCCGCCAGCTTGCGTTCGGTGACATCCTGTAGCGTCTCGATGGCGCCAACCCGTTGCCCGGTTTCGTCGCGCAATGGCGCGGCGGTGAAAAAGACCCACCGCCCGCCGGCGCCGAAAGTTGGGAAGAAATCCTCGGCCTCGTAAGCGTCTTCAATCAGCTTGGAGCGCTGCCATTTTCCCGCATAGTGTTTGCCGACCCTGCTCTCGGAGCCGCCCGAGAGGATCAGGTCGGCCATCACCGGGCGTTCGCTGGGGTAGAAGGGGCGCCACTGATCGCGGGTGCCGAGCACCTCCGCTGCACGGACGCCGGTCAGGTTTTCGCAGGCCCGGTTCCAGTAGGCCACGCGATGGTCGCGGTCGAGGACGAAGGTTGCCACCGAGCTGCCGCCAAGAATCTGCGCCAGCCCGGCGCGGCTGACGTCGCGCTCGATTCCGGCGCGCAGCGCTTCTTCTTCGGCGCGTTTGCGGTCGCTGATGTCGATGAAAACCACGCGCACCGTCGGCGGGCGACCGTCCTTGAGCAAACGCTGGCTATCCAGCCGAACATGAATGCGTGATCCGTCGCCGCGCAGGAGCGCCAGTTCGCAGCCGAGGTTGTCTTCCTGTTTCAGCACGCCGAGCAAATGCAGGTACCAGTGATTTTTATCATCGGCGGCGACAAAACGGGCAAAGCGGCATTGCAGCAGTTTTTCGCGCTCCAACCCGAGCATTGACGCGCCGGAGAGGTTGATGTCGGCGATCAGGCCCAGGTCGGTGAGGGTGATGTAGCCGGCAGGAGCGAACTCGTAGAGATCCACATAACGGTCGCGCGATTCCTCCAGCGCAATCTGCGCTTCGCGCAAGGCCTCGTTTTGCATCTCCAGTTCGATCTGGTGCAACTCAAGCTCGTGCAACAACTCTTCGGTAGCGTTTGCAGGCGCACCAGCCACCGGAGCGCGCGCGATGTGCGCTTCGGCCACCGACCTGAGTTGATGCACATTGCTCGGCTTTTTTTGATCAGGCATACGGCTGCTTTCAAGGCTTTTCTTTGTTCGTCAGGTACCAACTTACGCCGATATTGAAATTGCCGCAATGCCTTGCCAATACATGAACTTGCACCCGCCATGGCGACGGCGCTATAGGCGGCGCAAGTGGTCGGGAATTTCCCGGTTGCATGGCTTTGGCAAGCTGCCGCTAAGCGTCTTCAATCGGCAGCGCCGTCTTGTCCACCACCCGCCGCAGGATGAAGCTCGAATGCACGCCGGTGACGCCCTTGATGCGGGTGATTCGATTGAGCAACAACTCCTGGTAGGCGTCCATGTCGCGCACGACGACCTTGAGCTGGTAGTCGGCGGACTGCCCCGTGATCAGCAGGCATTCCATGACTTCCGGTATCTCGCCGATCTGCGCTTCGAAGTGCTTGAAGCGCTCGGGCGTGTGCTGGTCCATCGAGATGTGGATCAGCGCGTGCAGCGACAGGCCAAGCGCTTTTGCGTCGACGAGCGCGCGATAGCCGGTGATCAGGCCGCTTTCCTCGAGCGCCCGCACGCGGCGCAGGCAGGGCGAGGGCGATAGCCCGATATGGTCGGCGAGGTCCTGGTTGCTCAGTCGCCCGTCGTTTTGCAGGGCGCGCAGAATCTGGCGGTCGTAACGGTCAAGTTCCATTGGATTGCCTTGGTTTTTTACAATGCGGAACAAAATTACACCGATCTGTTGTTTTGCGCAATATCCTGCCAACGGAATGCCAAATGAAGAGGCATAACGCAATCAAATTTTGTCGGAGTTTGGCTAAGATGGCTGTCATCGAAACAGTTTTGCCATTCAGGAGTCGCCGTCATGTCAAATCAGCCTGCTACCAAGTACCGTCCTTTTCCTGCCGTTGATCTTGCCGACCGCCAGTGGCCGGGCCGCACGATCAGCAGCGCGCCGGTCTGGATGAGCACCGATCTGCGTGACGGCAATCAGGCGCTCTTCGAGCCGATGAATATCGAACGCAAGATGCGCATGTTCAGCACGCTTTGCGAGATCGGCTTCAAGGAAATCGAGGTGGCGTTTCCTTCCGCTTCGCAGACCGAGTTCGACTTTGTCCGCCAGTTGATCGAAGGCGGCCACATTCCGGGCGATGTGACGATCGAGGTGCTCACCGCAGCGCGCGAGCACCTCGTGCGGCGCACGATGGAGTCCTTGAAAGGCGCACGGCGCGCCATTGTTCATGTCTATAACGCAACCTCGAAGCCCTTTCGGGAAAACGTCTTTGGCATGAGCAAGGCCGAAGTCATCGACATGGCGGTGTCGGCTGTACGGCTCGTCAAGCAGCTGGCCAGTGAACAGCCGGATACCGAATGGGTGCTCCAGTACAGCCCCGAGACCTTCACCGCCACCGAACTCGATTTCGCGCTTGCGGTGTGCGATGCGGTGACCGCAGCCTGGGGCGCGACGCCGCGGAACAAGGTCATCCTCAATCTGCCGACTACCGTCGAGATCGCCACGCCGAACGTCTACGCTGACCAGATCGAGTGGATGCACCGCCACCTCGCCCGCCGCGACAGCGTGATCATCAGCTTGCACCCGCACAACGACCGCGGCACCGCCGTCGCCGCGGCAGAACTCGGCCTGATGGCCGGTGCCGATCGCGTCGAAGGCTGCCTCTTTGGC
Source organism: uncultured Pseudomonadota bacterium (assembly GCA_903939665.1). Lineage (GTDB taxonomy): Bacteria > Pseudomonadota > Gammaproteobacteria > Burkholderiales > Rhodocyclaceae > CAJBIL01. The sequence continues at coordinate 4,192 of CAJAHZ010000287.1, forward strand.
AATGGCGAACGCACCGGCAACGTCGATCTCGTTACGCTCGCGCTCAACATGCAGACGCAGGGCGTCGCATCGGGGCTCGACTTCTCCGACATCAATGCCATTGCGCGCACAACCGAGTACTGCACCCGCTTGCCGATCCACCCGCGCCACCCGTATGTCGGCGACCTTGTGTTTACGGCCTTCTCCGGCTCGCATCAGGACGCGATCAAGAAAGGCTTCGCCGTGCAGCAGCCCGACGCGCTCTGGAACGTTCCCTATTTGCCGATCGACCCGGCTGATGTCGGGCGCAGTTACGACTCGATCATCCGCATCAACAGCCAGTCGGGCAAGGGTGGCGTCGCCTACCTGCTGGAAACAGGCTACGGGATTGTCATGCCGCGCCGCTTGCAGGTCGAGTTTTCCGGCGAGGTCCAGCGGCATGCGGACAGCCAGGGGGGCGAGATGAGCGCCGCCGACATCTGGCAGCTCTTCTCACGTACCTATCTCGAATGCGATCGCCCGGTGCGCTACGTCGAGCACCACTTGTTCGAACACGGCGCGGCGCAGGGCATCCGGCTCGCGGTTGAAGTTGATGGCGTTCATCAGTTGCTCACCGGCGAGGGCAACGGGCCGATCGACGCCGCCGTACATGCCTTGCAGGGACTCGGCATCGCGGTTCAGGTGCGCAGCTACGAAGAACGCGCCACCAGCCCAAGCCGCGAAGCCGGCAACGCGCAAGCTTGCGCCCTGATGGAGCTGGCACACACTGGCGGTGGTCGTGAGTGCTATGGGGTGGGTATCGACAGCAACATCGTTACCGCGTCGATCAAGGCGCTGATCAGCGGGATCAACCGGCTTGAGGTGGCACGTGGCGAAGCTGCCGAGGTCAGGGCCGCATAGGCGACGATGCAGCGGGCGGGTGCGCCAGCCTTAGCGCACCCGTTCCCAGAGCGTCACCTCGGAAAGGCTGTGCTGGAATTTCCGCTTCGTTTCGCGAATCACGAAAGGCACTGACAGCGGCTCACGCAGCAGGCGGAAATGCGCGCCGAGAACGGCTTTCAACCCGTCGAGCGTGGTGAAGTTTTCGCCGTCTTTCTTGAAGCCGCCGATCCATTCTTCGCGTTTCGTGTGTTCCGTCAGCCAGGTGTAGGGCGAGGCGATCAGCAGCAGGCCGCCCGGGTTGATTCGCTGATGGATGCCTTCAAGGAATTTTGCCGGGCTGTACAGGCGATCAATCAGGTTAGCCGCAAGGATCAGGTCATAGCCGGAAAATAGCGGCTTGAGGTTGCATGCGTCGCCCTGGAAGAATTCGACCTTGTTCCTGCTGCTGTCGAGCCCGAGTTCGGCCAGCGTGCGCTCCTTGAACGAAACGATTTCACCTTCTTCGATGCACGTGTAGCGCAGCGATCCCCGCTCGGCAAGCGTCGTTCCGACGCCGATGAAGCGCGCCGAAAAATCGATGCCGGTGACGTGCCCGAAATGCTGCGTCAGCTCGAAAGTGGCGCGCCCCGTGGCGCAGCCGAGATCGAGCGCCCTCTTGGCGGGCTTGTTGGCCATCGCTTCGATGGCGATTGCGGCCAGTGCGCGCGGAAAATTCGGCACACCAAAATATTCTTCGCCGTAATGGAATTCGGCGTATTCGGCGACCAGTCGATCGGTCTCGTAGTGCGATGCCGGTACGCTGGCCGGCGCCTCGCCAACGACGTAGCGGAAGCCGGCGTGCTGGAAGAAGTGGCGGCGGAAGGCGTAGCGCGATTCAGGCAGCGCTTCGTTGCCGCAGGAGATCCATGAGCCGCCCTTGATCAGGTTGTGGCGCTCGTCGAAAGTCGGTGTGCTGAAGTCATCGTAGAGCGGATGCGGCGCAAAGCCGCTGAATGGATAGATCGGCGTTTCTGTCCATTGCCAGACATTGCCGGTGACATCGAACAGGGGGCCGTGCGCAAAGACGTTGATCGGGCACGATGAGGCGTTGTGGTCGAGATGGAGATTGGCGGGGGCAATGTTCCCCGCGAAATCGCGCAGGCGGTGCCACTCGTCCTCGGTTGGCAGGCGAACCGGCTGCTTGCTGGTGCGCGCTTTCCAGCAACAGAAGGCCTTGGCCTCGTGGTAATTGGTTTCGACCGGCCAGTCCCACGGCATCGGCACTTCTTCGAGCATCAGCCGCAAGCGCCATTGCGCGCCATCCCTGATCCAGAAGGTGGGGTGTTCGGCGTGGGAAAATCGCTTCCAGGCAGTGCCTTCTTCGAGCCATAGCGTGTCGTCTGCGTACCCGCCAGCCTCGACAAAGGCGAGGAATTCTCGGTTTGACACCAGATAGCGGCTGCTCTGGAAGGGCGCCACCACAGCTTCGTGCTCGCCGTATTCGTTGTCCCAGCCGTAGTGCGGATCGGTTCTATCCTTGCCTAGCCGGAAATTGCCGGCTGGAATGTCGATCAGTTCGTTGTTCGGCGCGACAGAGGTTTTTTGGCAGGGCGCCCACGCGGGGTGGGGTTTCACGTAGCCGAGCTGATGCTGGCGAATCAGCACCGACGAGGTTTCGAGGTGGATGCGTTCGTGCTCGATGCCCATCACGATCACCCACCACGGGTGATCCCAGCCGATCGGCAGCGCCAATGGCGCATTACGGATCAGATGGTCAACCGTTGTGCGCACGGCATCGCGGTAGGCCTTGACCTCGGCGACACGCGGCCAGTCGTAGTGTGCCTCGCTCAAGTCATCCCAGCTCATTTCGTCGACACCGATGGCGAACATCGATTCGAATTTCGGATTGATGCGCGCCTCGATCAAACCGGCGAGCAGCAGCTTGTTGATGAAGAAGGTTGCCGTGTGACCGTAGTAGAAAATCAGCGGATGGCGCAGGGCGATGGGGCGTTTGAAATAGGCCTCGTCGCAGGTCAGTACTTCGAATAGTTGCTCGTAGCGGTCGAAGGTGGCGTGAAAGTACGCCAGAATTTCGGCCCGCTTTTCTTCGCTATCGGTGCCGACGAGCCGGGGCGTGCGTGGGAAAGGCGCTTGTGACATGCAGTCTCCGGAATTGATGCGTCTTGCCATTGGGGTTGTGCCTCATTCTAACGCCTGCAAATAAAAGCGTTGTGACGATCCCTTAATCAAACAGATAGTTGTCGGCCGCCAGTGAATTACCAATCCAGCCGCCCCCCAGCCATTCGGCGACGTGTTTTTCGCCCGCCGCACCCAATGCGACAAACAGCGGCAGAAAGTGTTCCGCCGTCGGGTGGGCGAATGTTGCGTGCGGTGCGTTTTGTTGCCAGTCGAACAGGGGTTCGATCTGTCTGGCCAGGATACGGGTATGAATCCAGTCGCGAAACGCGACGCTTTCTGGCGCCGGCTGCGGCGCGTTCTGCCGGAAGTATTCTTTCAGGTTGTGCGTGAGGTGGCCGGACGCGACGAGCAGGATGTTTTCGCCGCGCAGGGATTTGAGTGCAGTGCCAAGGGCAAAGTGGTGGCGCGCACAGCAGCCGGGCTGAACGGAGAGTTGCAGCACCGGGATGTCCGCCGCCGGAAACAGGGCGCGCAGCGGCACCCAGGCGCCGTGGTCGAGCCCGCGGCTGGCGTCGATGCCGGCGGTAATGCCGGCTGCGCTTAATTTTTGTCGGATGTGTTGGGCCAGCGCCGGCGCACCGGGCGCCGGGTAGCGCAATTGATAGAGCGCATCAGGGAACCCGCCGAAGTCGTGAATCGTTTCGGGTTGCGCGCTGCCGCCGAGGATAGGCAGGCGCGTCGTCCAGTGCGCGGAAACGACAAGAATCGCCGCCGGCTTGCTTAGCCGCGCCGATAGCGCGGACCATGCCCGTGACAGTTCGTCACCGCCGAGCGCGGTCATCGGCGAGCCGTGCGAGAGGAAAAGAACCGGCTGTTGTGCGTGCATGGTGACTTGACTGATCCGCTGGGCGCGGCATGGGCTGTCGCCCCCAGCGGATCGGTCAATGCTCACGACTTGTTCGCAGCTTCCGCCGCCAGCGCGGCCTGTACTGCCGGGCGGCTGGCAACGCGCTGGTGAAAGGCGGCAAGCGCTGGCCACTCCTTGATGTCGATGCCAACCCACTGTCCCCAGCCGAGCACGGTGAATAGATAGCCGTCGGCTACCGAGAACTGTTCGCCCATCAGATAGTCGTGCTTGGCCAGATGCGCAGCGAGGTAGTGCAGGCGACTGGCCAGGTTCTTGAGAACGATCGCTTTGTAATCGGCTGGCGTGGCCGGGTTGAAGAGTGGACTGAAGGTTTTGTGCACTTCCGAGTTGATGAAGCCCAGCCACTCCTGCAACTGGTAGCGCGCCAGCGTCCCGGCTTGCGGTGCAAGGCCGGATTCGGGTTTGAGGTCGGCAATGTATTGAACGATAGCCGGGCCTTCAGTCAGGCGAACGCCGTTGTCGAGCTCGAGAACCGGGACGTAACCTTTCGGGTTGATCAATGAGAAGTCGCTGCCATCGGCGACGACGACGTGTTTCTTGATGTCGACGCGTACGAGTTCGACGTCGATGCCGGCTTCACGCAGGGCGATATGGGGCGACAGTGAGCAGGTTCCGGGGGCGAAGTAGAGTTTCATTTTGTGGCTCCTTGAATTGGGTTTGTGAGGCGCGAGTCCTTGATCCCGCGTTGAGGTGCACTTTAGTCGTCCCGTATAAAAGAATAAACATGCCTATAATTGAATCTGTGTTGCGCAAATCGGGATAATAAATTGGACAGATTCGAGGCCATGCGCGTTTTCTGTTCGGTGATCGAGGCCGGCGGTTTTGCCGCCGCAGCCGATCAGATGGGACTTTCCACCTCCGCCGTATCGCGCCACGTGGCGCAACTGGAGGCGCATCTTAATGTTCGCCTGCTCAACCGCACGACGCGGCGGATGAGCCCGACTGACGAGGGCTTTGCCTACTTTGAGCGCTGTACCCAGTTGCTCGCCGATCTGGAGGAAACCGAGGCCAGCGTCGCGGGGGAGGCGCGCCGCCCGCGTGGCCGCCTGCGGCTGACCGCGCCGATTACCTTGTCGGTACTGCGCCTGGCACCCGCCTTTGCCGCATTTTCAGTGGCTTATCCGGAAATTACGCTGGATATCGTGCTCTCTGACAATGTGGCCGACTTCACCGAGGAGGGGCTCGATCTGGCCATTCGTGTCGGGCGAGTGGGGAGTGAAAATGTGGTGGCCCGGCACATCGGCGAAACGTCGCTGCTGATCGCTGCCTCGCCAGCTTATCTGGCGCGTGCCGGAACGCCGCTGACCCCGGACGATCTGACCCGGCATGCGTGCTTTCTCTATGCCTTTTCGTCCACCGGCAATCAGTGGGAGTTTGAGGGCAACAACGGCGAACCGGTGAGCGTGCGTATCGGTGGTTCAATCAAGGCCAACAGCGGCATGTTGCTCGCCGAGATGGCGGTAGCCGGTAGCGGTATCGTTTATGGCCCCTGTTTCAGTTTGCAGCCCCTGATCGAGCGCGGCCTGCTGGTGCGTCTGCTGCCGGACTGGCAAACCCGCCGTTTGCCGATTCATGTGGTCTACCCGACGCGCCGCCACCTGTCGGCCAGGGTGCAGGCGATGACCGGCTTTCTCGCCGAATGGTTTGCAAGTCAGCGTAATTAGATGCTGTGAATGGCCGACAGCGTGGGTTAATGACGGCGGTGCGAATTCCATTCCCGGTCGCGGTCATGCCCGTAGCCGTGGCCGTGCCGGTGATGGTGTTCGTTTTCTATTTCATAGCGCTGGTAGTACACCGGGGGAGGTGCATAGACAACCGCCGGCTGCGCATAGTAATAGACGGGTTGCGGTGCGTAGTAGCGTGGCGCTGAGCGATAGTCGCTGGCAATGGCGACGCCTGCA
>CAJAHZ010000288.1 GCA_903939665.1 uncultured Pseudomonadota bacterium
CGAAGCTTCGGCTGCCTTTGCGGCAACCGATGACCCCGACGCGCTGGAGCAGATCAAGGCGCGTTATCTCGGCAAGAGCGGCCAGATCACCGAGTTGCTCAAGGGAATGGCCAAGCTGTCGCCCGACGAGCGCAAGGCAGCCGGCGCCGCCATCAATCGCACCAAGGAGGCCGTCGAGTCGGCGCTCAATGCCCGTCGCGAGGCGATCAAGCGTATCGCGCTGGAAGCTCGTCTGGCTGAAGAGGCGCTCGATGTCACGCTGCCCGGTCGCGGCGAGGTACGTGGTGGCTTGCACCCCGTAACCCGCTCGCTGGAACGCATCGAAGCCTTGTTCCGCTCGATTGGTTTTGAAGTGGCCGATGGTCCCGAAATCGAAGCGGATTTCCAGAATTTCACGGCATTGAATACGCCCGAGGATCATCCGGCGCGTTCGATGCACGATACGTTTTATCTGCAGGACGAGGCCGGCAAGCTTGCCGAAGGCATCCTGCTGCGTACGCATACCAGCCCGATCCAGGTGCGTTACATGCAGGCGCATGTGGCGAGATATGCGCATCTCGACACGATGCCCGAGATTCGCGTTATCGCGCCAGGCCGCGTTTATCGGGTGGACTCCGATGCCACGCATTCGCCGATGTTCCATCAGGTCGAAGGCCTGTGGATTGGCGAGAGCGTGAGCTTTGCCGACCTGAAGGGGGTTATCGCCGATTTCCTGCGCCGCTTCTTTGAAAGCGACGACTTGCAGGTGCGTTTCCGCCCGTCCTTTTTCCCGTTCACCGAGCCTTCGGCCGAGATCGACGTCGCTTTCATGAGCGGCGCTCTGAAAGGCCGCTGGCTGGAGATCGCCGGCTGCGGCATGGTGCATCCGAACGTATTGCGCCATGTCGGCATCGATCCCGAGAAATATATCGGCTTTGCCTTCGGCATGGGGCCGGATCGCCTGACCATGCTGCGCTACGGTGTCAATGACCTGCGCCTGTTCTTCGACGGCGACCTGCGCTTCCTGCGTCAATTCGTTTGATGAAATTTGATAGCCTATGAAATTTTCTGAATCCTGGCTGCGCAGTTTCGTCGACCCCGCGTGTACCGGCGGCGAACTCTCGCACCTCCTGACCATGGCTGGCCTCGAAGTCGAGGAGGAGGAAACGGTTGCTCCGGCCTTTGGCAATGTCGTCGTCGGTCATGTCCTTGAAGTGACCAAGCACCCGGATGCCGACCGTCTCAATGTCTGCCGCGTAGACATCGGTCGCGGCGAGCCGCAGCAGATTGTCTGCGGTGCGCCGAACGTCGCTCCCGGCCTCAAAGTGCCGTGTGCGCTGCCGGGTGCCGAATTGCCCGGCAATTTTGTTATCAAGGTCGCTAAAGTGCGCGGCGTTGACTCCTCTGGCATGCTTTGTTCGGCCAAGGAGCTTGGTATCGCCGATGATGCGTCGGGACTGCTGGTGTTACCGTCTGATGCGACGGTCGGCGAGGATATTCGGCGTACGCTGGATCTCGACGATCGCTTGTTGACGCTCAAACTTACCCCGAACCGTGCCGACTGCCTGTCGATCACTGGCGTGGCGCGCGAAGTCGCCGCCTTGACCAGTACACCGGCGCGCTATCCGGAAATCGGCGAGTCGCCGGTCAGCATTGCCGCTAAACGTGAAGTGCTGCTTGATGCCCCGGAAGCCTGTCCTCGCTATTGCGGTCGGGTCATCGCGGGCGTCGATGCCAGGGTTGCGACACCCGGCTGGCTGGCGCGTCGGCTAGAGCGTAGCGGCATCCGTCCGATCTCCGCACTGGTCGATATCACCAACTACGTCATGCTGGAACTCGGCCAGCCGCTGCACGCTTTTGATAATACAAAGCTTGAAGGCGCCATTCACGTGCGCATGGCACAGCCCGGTGAAAAGATTCTGCTGCTCAACGAGCAGACGCTGGAACTCCAGAAGGATGTTTTGCTGATCGCCGACGACAAGCGTCCGGTGGCGATGGGCGGCATCATGGGGGGCGAAGATAGCGGCATTACGCTCGAAACGAGCGAGATGTTCCTCGAATCTGCGTTTTTTGCGCCGAAGGCAATTGCTGGTCGTGCGCGTCGTTTCGGCTTTGTTTCGGACGCCTCGCACCGTTTCGAGCGCGGCGTCGATTTCGGCGGCACGCGCCGTGCGCTGGAGCGCGCGACGCAACTGATTATTGAAATCTGCGGCGGGCAGGCCGGGCCGGTTTGCGAGGCTGTCGCAGCGCTGCCACAGCGCCAGCCGGTACGGCTGCGTCCGGCGCGCGTCGCCAAGGTTCTCGGTGTCGAGTTTTCGGTCGAGCATATTGCTGCGTTGTTTGGCCGCCTCGATCTGGCATTCGCGCGTGATGCCGATGACTTCATTGTTACGCCGCCCAGCTATCGCTTCGACATCGAAATCGAAGAAGATCTGATCGAAGAGATTGTCCGCCTGCACGGCTACGACAACATCCCGGCCCGAGCACCCAGTGCTTCTCTGGCGATGCTGCCGCAGACTGAGGATGCGCGTCCGCTGTCGCGCGTTCGCCAGATTCTGGTCGATCGCGGCTTTCAGGAGGTCGTTAACTTCGCCTTTGTCGAGGAAGGCTGGGAAGCCGATTTCGCCGGCAACACCCGCCTGATTCGTTTGGCCAATCCGATCGCCAGCCAGTTGAGCGTGATGCGCTCGACGCTGATTGGCGGTTTGCTTGCTAACGTGGTGACCAACCTCAAGCGCAAGCAGAGCCGCGTTCGCGTATTTGAAACCGGGCGCTGCTTTTTCCGTGATGAACAAGGCGGTCCGGTTGCCGGTTTCCGGCAACCGTGGAAACTCGCTGGTCTGGCTTACGGCGGGGCGCTTCCGGAACAGTGGGGAGCGCCGGCGCGCAACGTCGATTTCTTTGACGTGAAGGGTGATCTGGAGATGCTGCTGGCTCCAGCGGTTGCCCGTTTCGAAAAGGCGCTTCATCCTGCACTGCATCCGGGGCGCAGTGCGCGCGTGTTGCTCGATGGGCAAGCGATCGGCTTTGTCGGCGAGTTGCATCCGCAGTGGTTACAGAAATACGACTTGCCTTTGGCTCCCGTGATTTTCGAACTTGACCTCGATGCCGTGAAACTGGCGAAGCTGCCGCAATATGCGGAAGTCTCACGCCAGCCGCCAGCGATCCGCGATTTGGCGATTGTCGTTGAGCACGAACTTGAATTGCAGCGCTTAATTGAAGGCTTGGCAGCGAACCGTCCGGCCATCGTTCAGGACATCCGGTTGTTCGATGTTTACACCGGAAAAGGGGTAGGGTCTGGCAAAAAAAGTCTTGCGTTCCGCATAGTTATGCAAGATACTCAAAGGACTTTGCAAGACGCGGAAGTGGATGCCGCAGTGCAGCAATTGGTCGCTTATTTGCAGCAGGCATTTGCCGCGCAGCTTCGCGTCTGACAGGGAAGAATAATGACGCTTACCAAAGCA
>CAJAHZ010000289.1 GCA_903939665.1 uncultured Pseudomonadota bacterium
GCGGTCAGTGCTCAACTGGCGAAGATGAAGGCGCCCGCGGGAAAAGAGGCGAAGTTCAAGGAGCTTGTCGAGACCTGGAAAGCCTTCAAGGAAACGCGCGAGAAAGAGCTGGTCCCCGCCATCCTGAAGGGCAACGATGAAGAAGCCAAGAAAATCGCCGGCGGTGTTCAAAAAGAAAGAATCACGAAGTGCCAGACTCTGGTCAGCGAGCTCGATAGCTGACCGCGATCGACTTCCGCCCTTCGCGAAAGCCGCGATTCAAGGACGCCCTAAACATGAGAATCGGCACAAAACTTGGCATTGGCTTTGGACTCATCCTGTTGATGGTGGTGGCTTTGTCAGCATTGGTGGTGACCAAACTATCCGGGATGGATCAGGATGTCGCGCGAATCGAGGCCGATCTGGCCAACAAGGTTCGGGTCAGTTCGATCAATGCCGCGGTCAAGGACAACGCTGTTTCCAGCATGGAAATGCTGTTGAACACCGACACCGCGGTGAACGCCAAGATCATTGCGCGAATGGAGGAAAGGAACAAATCGAACGCGGCGCTTCTGGAAACCCTGGGTCGCGACCTGGCTGGCTCGGAGCAGGATCAAAAGCTGTTGGCCGAGATGAAAAAGCATCGCAGCTTGTACGTCTCCGGCCTGGAGCGCGTTGTTGCCATGATAAAGGATGGAAAACGCGAAGAAGCCGCCTACGTTGCGGGCGAAGAGATGATCCCGATGCTGACTCCGTTCCTGAACGCCGTCAAGAATCTTGACGATTTTCAAGGGACAAAGGTTGACGCCAGTACCCGGCAACAAAAACAAGCGGCAAGTTCTCTGCGCAACATGGCGATCATGATCTGCAGTGCCGTTTTGTTGCTGGGTTTGTTCAGCGCGATCTTCATCACGCGCAGCATCACCCGTCCGCTGGCGAAAGCCCTGGGCGTCACGCAGCGCCTGGCCGAAGGCGACCTGACGGTGAGCATCACCGACATCAGCAAGGACGAAATCGGCCAGATGCTGTCGGCCCAGCAAGGCCTGATCGGCAAGCTGAACCAGATCATCGGCGAAGTGAAGGGAGCGGCGGATGGTTTGGCGAACGCCGCCGGGCAGGTTTCGGCCACGGCGCAGTCGTTGTCGCAATCCTCCAGCGAGCAGGCCGCCTCGGTCGAAGAAACCACGGCATCCATCGAACAGATGACGGCCAGCATCACGCAGAACACCGAGAACGCCAAGGTCACCGACAACATGGCGACCAAGAGTTCGGTCGAAGCCACGCAGGGCGGCACGGCCGTCAAGGAAACCGTCGAGGCCATGAAGTCCATCGCCGGCAAGATCGGCATCATCGACGACATCGCCTACCAGACCAACCTGCTGGCCCTGAACGCCGCCATCGAAGCGGCGCGCGCCGGCGAGCACGGCAAGGGCTTTGCGGTAGTCGCCGCCGAAGTACGCAAGCTGGCCGAACGCAGCCAGGTCGCCGCGCAGGAGATCGGGCAACTCGCCGGTTCCAGCGTGAAGATGGCCGAACAGGCCGGCAAGCTCCTGGACGAGATGGTGCCTTCCATCAAGAAGACCTCCGACCTGGTGCAGGAAATCGCCGCCGCGAGCCAGGAACAAAGCCAGGGCGTGGGCCAGATCAACGGCGCCATGGGGCAACTGAACAAGGCCACGCAGCAAAACGCCTCGGCCTCCGAAGAACTCGCCGCCACCTCCGAAGAAATGGGCGGTCAGGCCGCACAACTGCAGGAACTGATGGAGTTCTTCAAGCTGCCGAAGCAAACCGGCACCGGCCCGGGCCGGTCGGCTTGAGCCTATCGGACCTGCCATGAAACGCCCTGCGTCGATTCCTGTCTGGCAGCGCCTGGCGGCGCTGGTATCGCTGGTGCTGGTGCTGGTGTTTGTCGGCACCATTGCCTGGCAGTCGCGCATCAACCGGGCCAATGCCATCGAGCAGGCAGGCGACGTCGCCAACAGCATTCACGAGATGACCATGGCCGGCCTCACCGGAATGATGATTACCGGCACCATCGGACAGCGCGAGGTCTTCCTCGACCAGATCCAGGAACTTGCTGTGTTGCGCCACCTCAAGGTGATTCGCGCCGAAGCCCTCACCAAGGTGTTCGGCGTCGGGACCGGCAAGGCGACCATCCCGGATGAGCTGGAACGACAGGCGCTCGCCAGCGGCAAAGCCGTTGCCAAGGAAGTGGAGGACGTGAAGAACGGCAACTACCTGTATGTCGTCAAGCCCATCATTGCGTCAAAGAACTACCTTGGCAAGGACTGCACGACCTGTCACCAGGCGGCGGAAGGGGTCGTCCTGGGTGTCGTCAGCATGCAGATCAAGCTGGACAAAATCGAGGCTGCGGCAAGCAGTTTCAGGTCAAGCAGCATCCTGATCGCTGCATTGGTGTCGCTGCCCCTGCTGGCGCTGCTGATATTCGCCATCCAGCGCTTCCTTCGGCAGGTTCTCGGTGGCGAACCGGTCTATGCCGTCGAGGTGATGCACCGCCTGGCCGAGGGCGACCTGAGTGACGACGTCGTACTGCGCAAGGGTGACACGGGCAGCCTGCTGTTCGCCATCCGAAAGACCAGTGAAAGCCTGGCCCATATCATCGGCGAGGTCCGGAGCAGTGCCGACCTGCTGGTCAACTCGTCACAGCAGGTTTCCGCCACGGCCCAGTCCTTGTCGACGGCTTCTTCGGAGCAGGCAACGGCGGTAGACCAGGCCACCGCCAGCATCGAACAGATGACGGCCAGCATCACGCAGAACACCGAGAACGCAAAGGTCACCGACAGCATGGCGGCCAAGAGTTCGACCGAAGCGGTGCAGGGCGGCAAAGCGGTGAAAGACACGGTGGAGGCCATGAAGTCGATCGCCGGCAAGATCGGCATCATCGACGACATCGCCTACCAGACCAACCTGCTGGCCCTGAACGCCGCCATCGAAGCGGCGCGCGCCGGCGAGCACGGCAAGGGCTTTGCGGTGGTCGCCGCCGAAGTACGCAAGCTGGCCGAACGCAGCCAGGTCGCCGCGCAGGAAATCGGGCAACTCGCCGGTTCCAGCGTGAAGATGGCCGAAC
>CAJAHZ010000290.1 GCA_903939665.1 uncultured Pseudomonadota bacterium
CCCCGCCAACGCGCTGGTTTAGCACAACAGGATTTTTAGCCTACCGGTCGCGGCGGGCGGTGCTGCGCCACTTATCAACCACAGTGCGCCGCGCCCGCCAAGCTAAAAACCCTCTGCCTAATCTACATTCAATCCTTGCAGGCGCGTTCTTTGACCAGTTGTGTGAAGTGGGCACATCGGGCGGGCGGATTGCCAGCATAGAACCCGAGAGGCTGCAAGGTAGTATGTATAACCCACTGCAAGCCATGCGACTGTTAACAACGAATCACGTAACGGGGGATGGTTACGAGCCGTCTGCGTTGGCCAATGTCACGGGGGTTCCTGCCAAATGGTTTGAAGCTAAACACTTGAGTGCACCTATTGACGAAGTTATCCCCGCCCTGGGCAAGATGGCGCTAATTTACCTGTCGTCACTCAGGACTGCAGCACTGGTCGACGGCTTCAAAGTTGACGCGAAAGAGGATTGTCTTAAAGCTGAATCGACGTTCTTGGAAGTGCTGACGATGAACAAAACTTTGACGGGCTATAACGCGCACTAAACAAAGAATAAAAACAGGGCTTGATTGATTGGCCGGGGTGATCGCCCCGGCTTTTTTTTAGAAAGCTGAAAACAAAAAGCCCACCGGATTCCGGTGGGCTTTCTGCTTACCTGAGCTGCTGACACAGTGCCACTGCTGACACCGTGCTGACACAACCTCAATAACTTAGGCGAAAAACACGCCTAAGTCATTGATTTTATGGGGCGATGTACGGGTTTCGAACCCGTGACAACTGGAATCACAATCCAGTGCTCTACCAACTGAGCTAACACCGCCACTGTTCTGGTGCGCCCGGCGAGACTCGAACTCACAACCCCCGGCTTAGAAGGCCGGTGCTCTGTCCAGTTGAGCTACGGGCGCGAATTGCGAGACTTTTGGGAATTTCTTCCCGCCGATGCTACTTCTTGGTACTCTTAAAACTGGTCGGGGCGGTGGGATTCGAACTCACGACCCTCTGCTCCCAAAGCAGATGCGCTACCAGGCTGCGCTACGCCCCGAGGAAGCGCGCATTCTACCCATTGACGTCGGCAAGGTCAATCGTACACGCCGAGTTTTTCACAGGTTTTCTCAGTGTGTTATTGATTGCTTGCAGTGCGTCGATATTTCTGATATTTAATCGTCTTTTTGCATAAACGAACGGACGGTCTCCGAACATGGCTGAAGAATTGTTACACAAACATTTCGCCCCCTATGCTCCGAAAAAGGGCGAGGAATACATGAACAGCAAGCAACTTGCCCACTTCCGTACAATCCTTGACACGCTAAAGCAGGAACTGCTTCTGGATGTCGAGCGTACGGTTCATACGATGCAGGATGAAGCGACAGTTTTCGCCGACCCCAACGATCGGGCAAGCCAGGAAACTGACATTGCGCTTGAGCTACGCAATCGCGACCGTGAACGCAAGCTGATCAAGAAGATCGACGAGACCCTCGCCCGCATCGATGGCGGCGATTACGGCTTCTGCAATGGCTGCGGTGTGGAGATCGGCCTTAAGCGACTGGAAGCGCGCCCTACGGCCACGCTGTGCATCGACTGCAAGACACTAGAGGAAGTGCGCGAGAAACAAGTCGCCAAATAAGCATTTAGCCGGCACGGCGCGACGAGATCGCGGCTTGTCGATTCAGCGCAACAAAAAAGGACGCCGCAGCGTCCTTTTTTGTTGTTGCATGAAAACTTGCGTTAGCTGAGCCCCTTACTCCGCGGCAGCAACCGGCGCAGCAACGCCACCCTCTTCTGCAGTCAATGCTTTCATCGACAGGCGGACTCGACCCTTCTCGTCGGCTTCCAGCACCTTGACGCGCACTTTCTGGCCTTCCTTGAGGTAGTCGGCAACGGCATTGACCCGCTCATTGGCGATCTGCGAAATGTGCAGCAAGCCATCACGTCCCGGCAGGATGCTGACGATGGCACCGAAGTCGAGCAGCTTGAGCACGGTGCCTTCATAGATCTTGCCCACTTCGACATCGGCCGTAATCGCTTCGATGCGCGCCTTCGCCGCATCAGCAGCATCGCCGCTAACCGAAGCAATGGTGATCGTGCCGTCGTCCTTGATATCGATCGTCGTGCCGGTTTCTTCGGTAATGGCGCGAATCACTGCACCGCCCTTGCCGATTACGTCGCGGATCTTTTCCGGATTGATCTTCATCGTGTAGAGACGCGGCGCATAGGTCGACACTTCTTCACGATGGCCGGACATCGAACCCTGCATCTGACCAAGGATGTGCAGACGGGCTTCCTTGGCCTGCGCCAGAGCGACCTGCATGATTTCCTTGGTGATGCCCTGGATCTTGATATCCATCTGCAGCGCAGTGACGCCACCATCGGTACCGGCGACCTTGAAGTCCATGTCACCGAGGTGATCTTCATCGCCCAGGATGTCGGTCAGCACGGCGAAACGGTTGCCGTCCTTGATCAGCCCCATGGCGATGCCGGCGACGTGCGCCTTGAGCGGCACACCGGCGTCCATCAGGGCCAGCGAAGCACCGCAAACCGAAGCCATCGAGCTCGAACCATTGGACTCGGTGATCTCGGAGACGACACGCATCGTGTAGGAGAAGTCTTCAGCCTTCGGCAGCACTGCCAGCATGGCGCGCTTGGCCAGACGACCGTGACCGATTTC
>CAJAHZ010000291.1 GCA_903939665.1 uncultured Pseudomonadota bacterium
CTTCGGCAGCCATGTGCGCAGCTTTCACGCGGCCGACACGCCGCACGAGGGATTTTCTCCAGCCTACCTGCATCACCTTGCCGCACGTGCCGTCAACGAAAGCCTCTGGCCGCTTCCGGGGCCTGTGCATCTGAACCTGCCGTTTCGCGAGCCACTGCTGCCCGCCAGCGAAGCCATCAGGCAATCGGCGACGACCCTGCCCACAGCCATTTCCAGCACGCCGCCGCGCCTGCTAGCCGACCCGCAAGTCATCGCGGACATCGTTCGCCGGATCTCAGGGCGCCCGGGTGCCATCATTTGCGGCGGTGCGAATTACCCCGCCGGTTTCGCGGAGGCAGTCACTGCGCTGGCCGCGCAACTTAACAGCCCGATCCTCGCCGAACCGCTGGCGAATCTGCGCTTCGGCACGCACCAGCTTGAACACCTTTGCGTGCGCTACGATGGTTTCCTGCGCGATCAGCCCTTCGTCGCTGCGCAGCGCCCGGAATGGCTGTTGCGCTTCGGCGCCTTCCCGGTGACACGCACGCTGCAGGACTGGCTGAAAACCAGCGCATCGGCGCAACAGATCGTTGTTACGCCGGATGGTCGCTGGCGCGATCCACAACACAACACCAGCATCCTGCTACAGACCGACCCAGTCGAGGCGTGCAACGCATTGCGAAAAACCGCGCCGCAGCCCGCGACCGCAACCTGGCGAGCGGCATTCACGCAGGCCGAAGCGGCAATCACCCGGATCACCCAAAGCAGTCTGTCTCAGGAAAACTTTGAAGGCGCACTGATCCCGGCACTGATCGAGGGCCTGCCCGCCGGCCACCGTATGTTCTGCGGCAACTCAATGGTGATTCGCGACCTCGACGCCTTCTCCGGGTGCAGCGAAAAACCCTTGCGCCTGTTCGGCAACCGTGGCGCCAGCGGCATCGACGGGAATGTCTCAACGGCTGCCGGAATCGCCGTCGGCGGCCCGACCGTTGCTCTGCTCGGCGACCTCACGTGCGCGCACGACATCGGCGGGCTGGCCAACCTGCGCGGACTCGATCTCATTCTGGTGGTGATCAACAACGGCGGCGGCGGCATTTTCGAATACCTGCCGCAAGCGGCGCTCACCGAATTCGAGCACGCCTGGCTGACACCTTCTGACATCGATTTTGCCCACGCCGCACAGGCTTGGGGCATTCCCCACCAGCATGCCGACACCCTGGAAAAATTCAAGGATGCGCTCGAAACAGCGCTGGCGGCGGGTGGGCCGCATTTCATCGAGCTTATCGTTGATCGTGCGCAAAGCGTTGCGCAACACCACGCCTACTGGCAGCGGGTCAGCATGGCTTCTTTGCCTGACAGCCTTTAAGAATCCACAAGGAAATCACGCCAGCCGCTTCATTGGCCATCATCTTGCGCGCCATTGAAAGCACATCGCGACCGGCATTAGTTTTCGCCTTTGGATCAGCACCGGCTTCGAGCAATATCTGGGCATTTTTTGCGCTCTGGATATAGACCGCCAGGTGCAGTGGCGTCACGCCTTCCAGATCCCGGGCATTGACGTCGGCACCAGCGGCGATCAAAACCTTGAGCGGCCCCGAGTCCGGGTTTGAGGCAGCAAGGTGAATCGGCTGCGAACCCTGCGATGTTTTCACATCACGCGCTTCGGGTACGGCCTTCAGTATCTTCTCGACATCCTTGGCCGAGCCCATGCGGGCCGCGTCATGAATCAGGTGATCATTGGCCCCCAGAATTCTTTGCTCCTCGCCGATCACTGGCGGCACCATCGAGCCGAGCACAAAGCCTAACAAA
>CAJAHZ010000292.1 GCA_903939665.1 uncultured Pseudomonadota bacterium
AATTGCCGAAACTGCGACGGCGTGCGCAGCGGCAAGGTGCGTGCCCGCGCCCGTACCCAATCGTCCATTGCGGTCAGCGCCAACGGCGACGACTGGGTGTTGTTCAACGCTTCGCCCGACATCCTTGCCCAGATTCGCGCCAACCCCTGCTTGCAGCCGGCACGTGGCCTGCGCGATACGGGGATTGCCGGTGTCGTGCTGATCGACGCACAGATCGATCACACCACCGGCTTGTTCATGTTGCGTGAGGGAAAACCGCTCGATATCTGGTGTACCGATCAGGTTAATGAAGATCTGACGACCGGCAACCCGATCTTCGGCGTGCTTTCGCATTTCTGCACGGTTCGGCGCCAGCCGCTACGGGTGATGCCGCCGGAGTCTTTTGTCGTCCCTGCCGTTCCCGGGTTGCGCTTCTCGCCTGTGCCGCTGGCCAGCAAAGCGCCGCCTTATTCGCCGCATCGCCATGATCCCCACCCCGGTGACAACATCGGCGTGTTGATTGAAGACACGGTGAGTGGACAAAAAGTCTTTTACGCCCCCGGATTCGGCGCGATGGAAAACCACCTTGAGCCTTACCTCGCTGACAGCGATTGCGTTCTGCTCGATGGCACTTTCTGGACCGACGATGAAATGATCCGCCTCGGCATCTCGACGCAGACTGCACGCGCCATCGGGCATTTGCCGCAGTCCGGGCCGGACGGCATGATCGAGCTTCTTGCACGCTACAAGAAGCCGCGCAAGATACTGATTCACATAAACAACACCAACCCGATCCTCGACGAGGATTCGGCAGAGCGCGCCGAGTTGACCCGCGCCGGCATAGAGCTGGCTTGGGATGGGATGCTGATTGACGATAAAGAAGGCAAGTGAAGACAAATGAAAATGAATGAATTGCAGCCGTGGAGCGACGAAGAGTTTGAAGCGCGCTTGCGCGCCATGGGCGATCGCTATCACATTCACCATCCCTTCCAGGTGATGATGCATCGCGGCCAGCTTGACCGGAAGCAGATTCAGGGTTGGGTGGCGAATCGGTACTATTATCAGATCAGCATTCCGATCAAAGACGCCGCCATTCTCGCCAACTGCCCCGAGCGCGAGGTGCGCCGGCATTGGGTGCAGCGCATTCTTGACCATGACGGCTACGGTGGCGAAGACGGCGGCATCGAGGCGTGGATCCGCCTGGGCGAGGCCGTCGGTCTGACACGCGAGGAAATCGTCTCGCAAAGGCTGGTCTTGCCGGGCGTGCGTTTCGCGGTCGATGCCTACGTCAATTTTGCCCGCCAGCGTCCGTGGCAGGAAGCAGCGGCGGCTTCACTTACCGAGTTGTTCGCGCCAACCATTCATAAGTCGCGCCTCGACTTCTGGCCGCAGCATTACCCGTGGATCGAGCCGGAAGGCTATGCCTACTTTCGTCGCCGCCTGACCGAAGCGCCGCGCGACGTCGTCAACGGCCTGCGCATCACCCTCGGACATTTCAATACGCGCGAGTTGCAGGAGCGTGCGATCGAAATCCTCCAGTTCAAACTCGATATCCTGTGGACCATGGTCGATGCCATGATGCTGGCCTATAGCCAGGTCGAGGTGCAGGGTTGGGGCGCGTACGTGCCGATGGCCGGAAAACCGGGTGAAACTGCTGCTTCATGAAAATCATGAGCCGCTTTTGGCTAAACGCCGCTAGTCTTCAAACCGCCAGCGGCGAATAATCAATCAAGGGCCGGCATGTTGCTGGTCCGCAATAAAGGAGACTTGTCATGAATTGGGAAACCCCGGCTTACTGCGAAATCCGCCTCGGCTTCGAAGTCACCGCCTACGTCTACGTACGCTAAGCGGCTCGGGCGCAAGTAGCGGCGTGTAGTCTGCCGCTGCTTGCGCCCTTTTCTTTGCTGAACCCCCTCTGCCCACCGGACCGCGCCATGGATACTGCCATCTCGATCGACAATGTTTGCCCCCGCTTGGCGCCGCACTATGTTTTTCGCTGGGAAGCCAGCCAGGATGCCTACATCCTGCTTTACCCGGAAGGCCTGATCAAGCTCAATCCCTCGGCTGGCGAGATTCTCAAGCGCTGCAATGGCGAGCGTAGCGTGTCCGATATCATCGCCGAGCTTCAGGCGGCCTTTCCCGGCAAGGATGCTGAAATCGCCGAAGGCGCTCACGCTTTTGTCACCGTCGCACGTGGCAAAGGCTGGCTGCGCGTTTGATTTGCCTGGCGGTCACTTTCGTGGCCGCTCCTTGTTTTTGTCTACGCGCTGAAGAGGGGTCGTTTGCGCCCCTGACTATCCAAACGTCTTCCTAGCAGCCTGTCGGACTTAACCAGTTATTATGCTATAATCATAATAACTGAATCAGACGGACATTGCCATGGCTTTTCACCCGATCAATCGAGACACCGACTACCTTCTGCCGCCTTCGGTGCAAGAGTGGCTGC
>CAJAHZ010000293.1 GCA_903939665.1 uncultured Pseudomonadota bacterium
CAGCACGCTCAATGATGTGCACGTGATGAAGCCGCAACTGGCACAGGGGCTGCGCCTCGCACACGCCTTCAACTGGAACCTCGATGCCGAATCGCGGGCCTGGTCAAAGCGTTTTTTTGCGCGTGCCGGGTCGATGCCCAACGATCTGCAGGCCGGCGTGTATTCGTCGCTGACGCACTATTTCAAGGCGGTGGCAGCGGCACGCAGCGATGACGGACCGATCGTCGTGAGAAAAATGCGCGAAATCCCGATACGCGACCCGATCGTGCGCAATGCCCGGCTGCGTGAGGACGGGCGAATGGTGCACGACGTTTATTTGTTGCGCGTAAAAAGCCCGGCTGAAATCAGGGAGCCGTGGGATTACCTTGAAGTATTGCGCACCATTCCCGGCGATCAGGCGTTCCGACCGATGGCCGACGGGGGATGCCCGCTGGTCGCGCCACAGGCCGGCAAGCAGGCGCCGCAGCGCTAATCAGCCGCTGAATTGTTTGAACATTTCCCGGATGGCGGTCATCTTCTCGGTCAGTGTTGCCGACGGGCGCAGGAAAACGAGTTTGTCCTGGCCGGCCAGTTTGTAGCTGCGGTTCTTCTGGATCAGGTTGATGATGCGGATCGGCTCGATCGGTGGATTCGGCTCGAACTGCACGACAATCTGCGCATTGCCGGCGTCGAGCTTGACGATGCCGAGCGGCTTGGCGAGCAGGCGAACGCGATGCGTGGCGAGCAGCGACTGGCCTTGCGCGGGCAATTCGCCAAAACGGTCAATCAATTCCTCCTGCAGATCGTCGATTTCTTCAGCCTTGTTGCAGTTCGCCAGGCGTTTGTAGAGCGTCAGACGTTCGTGAACATCGGGGGCGTAGTCGTTCGGTAGCAGGGCCGGCGTATGCAGGTTGATCTCGGTGGCGATGCCCAGCGGCTGCGTGAGATCGGGTTCCTTGCCTTGCTTGAGCGCGGCAACGGCGCGGTTCAGCATCTCGGTAAACAGATTGAAGCCGACTTCCTGCATCTCGCCGGACTGGCTGTCGCCAAGCACTTCGCCAGCGCCGCGAATTTCGAGATCGTGCATTGCGAGGTAAAAACCGGCGCCGAGCTCATCCATCATCTGGATCGCTTCGAGCCGTTGCTTCGCCTGTTTGGTCAGTGCGCCTTCATCGTGCGTCAGCAGATAGGCATAAGCCTGATGGTGCGAGCGACCGACGCGGCCACGCAGCTGATGCAACTGGGCGAGGCCGAATTTTTCGGCGCGGTTGATCAGGATGGTGTTGGCGTGCGGGTTGTCGATGCCGGTTTCGATGATCGTCGTGCATAGCAGCAGGTTGGTGCGCTGCTGCGTGAAGTCGCGCATTACGCGCTCAAGTTCGCGCTCGTTCATCTGGCCGTGGCCGACGGCGATGCGCGCTTCCGGGATGAGCTTGGCGAGCTTCTCGCGCATGTTTTCGATGGTGTCGACTTCGTTGTGCAGGAAGTACACCTGGCCGCCGCGCTTGAACTCGCGTAACAGTGCCTCGCGAATGATGCCG
>CAJAHZ010000294.1 GCA_903939665.1 uncultured Pseudomonadota bacterium
ATCGGTCTTTATCTGACGATACGGCTGATACGTGACGAACCTGCCGGCGCGCAAGTAGAGGCAGACAAACACTGAGCAGTTCTGCACGGATGACTGCCCCCACCTTATGCCACAAAGGGTGGCGAAATTAGCGCCGTAGGAGGAGAATGGACTTTCCAGACAAGGAATTCCAATGCCTCCGCCTTCTCTGCCCCCCACCGGCGCACTTGATCTGCGCCTGCTGCTAGCGAGCATCGAAGAACTTGATGCCGGGTTTACCGTCTTTGATGCCGATCTGAGGTTGGTCGCTGCAAACACGCTTTTTCGCGAAATGCTGGCTTTCCCAGCGGCGCTGTGTGTGCCGGGAACCTCTTTCGCAGCCTTGATGCGCTTCAACGCCGAGCGTGGCGAGTATGGCGATGGCGATGGCGACGTTGAGCAGTTGATCAGGGAACGCATCGATCTGGCGCAACAGTTCCAACCGCATCATATGGAGCGCACAAGGCCCGATGGTCGGGTCATCGAGGTGCGCGGTCGACCCTTGCCGGGCGGCGGTCTGGTGACGATATACACCGACATCACCGAACAGAGGCAACGCGAACAGAAGCTCAAGGAATTGAGCGAAACGCTGGAACGCCGCGTCATCGAACGCACTCGTGAATTGCAGGAGCGGGAAACCGATCTGGCGAGGGAAAAAATCCGCCTCGATCTGGTGATCAGCGAAATTCCGCTCGGGATATCGCTGTTTAATGAGGATTTGCTTCTCGATCTTGCCAATCGCCAGTTCTGCGACATCATGCGTTTCCCGCCGGAGTTTTCCACCCCGGGAACGCCCTTTGAGTCCTTCATTCGCCATAATGCCGAGCGCGGCGAATACGGCCCCGGCGACGTTGAAGAACAGGTCCGCTCACGCAGCGAACTCGCACGTCATGCCAAGCCGCACCGCTTCGAGCGCATCCGTCCGGACGGTACCGCCATTGAAATTATTGGCAGCCCGACGCCAAATGGCGGATTTGTCGCAACCTACCTCGATATCACCAGCCGCTACCGGGCCGAAACGGCACTGCGCGCCAGTGAGGCGCGTTTCCGGGATTTTGCCGGCGCGGCATCGGACTGGTTTTTTGAAACGGATGCCAGTCACCGCTTTACTTATTTTTCAGAACGATTCGTTGAATTGACCGGGCTGAAAACCGATGAGCCGATTGGCATGACCCGTGAACAGCTTGCCGGCCCGGAAGTCGCCAGAGAGCCCGAGAAATGGCAAGCGCACCGTGAGACCTTGATGCGGCATGAGTCGTTTCGCGATTTCGAGTATTCACTGTGCGGTGGCGACGGGAAGATGCGCCATATCCGCGTGCATGGGCTGCCGTTTTTTGATGCGGATGGCGGTTTTGCCGGCTATCGCGGCACCGGCAACGACATCACCAAGGTCAAGGAGGCCGAACTCAAGCTGCGCGAGAATGAAGCGCGCCTGCACTCCATTCTCAGCGCCAGCCCGATCGGTATCGCCGTTGTCGACCGTGAAACGAGCATTATTCACTTCTGCAATCCCCGCCTTGCGGAGCAGCTTGGGCAAGCGGCGGAGGCGCTGCTCGGGCAGCCGGCGAGAAGTTTCTTCTTCGACGATGAGGCCAAACAACACCTTGCCGGCCTGTGTTGCGGCGAGTCCATCGAGAACGCCGAAGTAAGGCTGCGCAAGAGCGATGGCAGCCCGTGGTGGGCCTTGATCAGCATCAAGCCGCTGGCTTTCGAGGGCGGCGATAAAATGTTGATCTGGGCTTATGACATCACCGAACTGCATCAGGCACGTGAACAGCTCAGTCTTTTTGCCAATCACGATGTACTGACCACGCTGCCCAACCGACGCTATTTTGAACTTGCCGCACAACGCTATCTGGCGCACGCCAAGCGGCATAACCTGCGCGGTGCGCTGCTCTATTTTGATCTGGATGGTTTCAAAGCCGTTAATGACACCTACGGGCATGCGGTTGGCGATCAGCTGCTGCAGATCGCCTCCGAACACATTCGCCAACGGCTGCGCGAAACCGATTTTATTGCGCGTCTGGGCGGAGACGAATTTGCCGTTCTGGTCGAAAATTTTCCGGTTAATCACCAGGACATTGAAGCCTTTGCACGCGAATTGATCAGCCTCGTTGCGCTCGCTGCGACCACTGTCTGCGCCGACATTCCGGTGAGCGCCAGCGTTGGCGTCGCCCTGTTCGATGCCAACGGCCCAACGCTTTCCGAACTGATGGAGCGGGCTGACGCGGGGATGTATTGCGCCAAAAAACAGGGCAAGAATACCGTCTGTATCAGCGAGCAAGGCGCCTGATTTTTTGACCATGTCGCTGCAGCCCGCAATCCTCGCTTTCGCGCCGGACGGAAGTCCGTACTCGACTGCCTATGGCGACCTCTATCACACGGTCGCTGGTGCGCTGGAACAGGCGCGGCAGGTGTTTCTTGCGGGCAACGATCTGCCAGGGCGCTGGTGCGGACAGGCGCGCTTCGTTATTCTCGAAACCGGCTTCGGGCAGGGGCTTAACTTTCTGGCGACATGGCAGGCTTGGCGTGCGGCGCCGGGGCGACCACAGCGCCTGCATTTCCTGTCTGTCGAAAAACACCCATTCTCAGTCGCCGACCTCGCCATCCTGCATGCCAGTTACCCTGAGCTGGCCGAATTGTCGGCGCGTTTGCGTGCTGTCTGGCCGATACTGACGCCGGGTTTTCATCGGCTCGAATTCAGCGAGCCGGGCTGCGGTACCGTGATCCTGACGCTGGCTTTTGGCGATGCGATTGCCGCCGTGCCGCAATTTGTCGGCGAAGCGCAGGCCATTTACCTTGACGGTTTTTCGCCGGCCAAGAACCCGGATCTCTGGTCGCCCCAGTTATTGCGCGAAATCGGCCTGATGGCCGCCCCTGACGCAACCGTGGCGACCTGGAGCGTTGCCGGCACGGTGCGCAGCGCTCTGACCGATGCGGGCTTTACGGTCAGGAAGTGCCCCGGCTTCGGCTACAAGCGTCAGATGCTCAGTGGTCACCGCACCGATCTCACTGAACCGCATGAGGAACTTGACGTGTCCGCCGCCGGTTGCCACGCGATAGTGATCGGTGCCGGGTTGGCCGGCTGCCTGATTGGCGAACGTCTGGCCGCGCGCGGCTGGACGGTCGATCTGATTGAGCGCCATGATGGCGTGGCGCAGGAAACTTCTGGCAACCTGACGGCAGTCATGCTCCCGGTGCTCTCGCTTGACGACAACCGCATGTCGCGTCTGAACCGCGCCTGCTATCTCTACGGCCTGCGCCAGTTCGCCGAGTGGAGCGCCAGTGGCAGTGACCTTGAGTGGGCGCCTTGCGGCGTATTGCAGATCGCTCGCGATGCGGCGCACGCTGACAAGCAGCGCGAGATTCTCGTACGCAATGGGTTTCCGCCGGATTTTGTGCGCTTTGTCGAAGCCGGGGAGGGCACCACGCTCGCGGGGCTGCCGGTCGCCGGCCCCGGTTGGTGGTTTTCCGGCGGGGCCTGGGTCAATCCGGCCAGCCTGTGCCGTGCTGCGCTTGCGCGTGGCGGAGACAAGCTGCGCACCCACTTGAACTGCGGCGTCGATTGCATCGAATACGACGGTACGCACTGGATTGCCCGTGATGCCGCCGGGACGATGCTGGCCCGGGCACCGCATCTGATTCTCGCTGGCGCGACCGATATCATCCGTCTGGCGCAGGCCGCGCATCTGCCACTCTTCCGTTTTCGCGGTCAGGTCAGTCACCCGCCTGCGCCAACGCACTCACCTTTGCGCTCGGTGGTCTGTCGCGAGGGTTACGCGACGCCGGCTTATCAAAACCTGCACAGCGTCGGCGCCAGTTTTCAGCGCGGTGGTCAAGATGCGATCAGTGACAGCGATCACAGCGCGAACCTTGGACGTCTGCAACGCATGCTGCCTGGATATTGTGCCGACGTGACGCTGGAGACGCTCGGCGGTCGTGTCGGTTTTCGCCCGGTTTCTCCGGACAAGCTGCCCATCCTCGGTCAGCTCTACCACCCGGATGCCCGGTCGCAAGGGCGCGACTTTTCGGCGGTCAAACGCTGGCCCGGCCTGCATGTGGCCTCCGGCTATGGTGCACGCGGCCTGGTCTGGTCGATGCTGATGGCCGAACTGCTGGCCAGCGAGCTGACTGGCGAACCCTTGCCGCTTGAATCCGAACTTGCCGCCACGGTTGATCCGGCGCGTTTCCTCCTGCGTAAAAATGTCGATTCAGGGGCCAGCACCGAATAGTCTTGTCGGTACTGCTCGTGCAGCCTTCGCCGCTTCAGCCCCGTTGCACGCAATGCCGATCAAATACTGGTGCCAGTTCTTGAATTTATGGTGCTAGAATCTTCCGCTAAATCAAAACACTGCTTCCGGAGACCGCATGAAACTCGAAACGCTCGCCATCCACGCCGGCTACAGCCCAGAGGCAACGACCAAAGCCGTTGCCGTGCCGATCTACCAGACAACCTCATATTCGTTCGACAGCACGCAGCATGGCGCCGACCTTTTTGATCTCAAGGTGCAAGGCAATATCTACACGCGCATCATGAACCCGACGCAGGACGTGCTCGAAAAGCGCGTTGCTGCGATGGAAGGCGGCATCGCCGGGCTGGCGCTGGCCTCGGGCCAGGCGGCGATCACCTACGCGATCATGACGATTGCCGAAGCCGGCGATAACATCGTTTCGGCGGCGACGCTTTATGGCGGCACCTACAACCTGTTTGCCCACACGCTGCCGCAATACGGCATTGA
>CAJAHZ010000295.1 GCA_903939665.1 uncultured Pseudomonadota bacterium
CCGACCAACCCGTAATCCGCCACCTGGAAAATCGGCGCTTCCGGATCCTTGTTGATGGCGACAATCACCTTGCTGTCCTTCATGCCGGCCAGATGCTGAATGGCACCCGAAATACCGATAGCGATGTAGAGCTGCGGCGCGACAATCTTGCCGGTCTGGCCGACCTGATAATCGTTCGGCACGAAGCCCGCATCAACGGCGGCACGCGAAGCGCCGAGCGCCGCATTGAGCTTGTCAGCCAGCGGCTCGAGCAGCTTGTGATAATTTTCACCATTGCCGAGACCGCGACCACCCGAGACGATAATCTTGGCGGCAGTCAGCTCAGGACGCTCGGACTTGGTCAGTTCGCGCCCCACCAGCTTGCTCTTGCCTGAATCGGCAGTTGCCGCCAGATTTTCGATGCTGGCAGAACCGCCTTCAGCCGCCGCTTCGAAAGCCGTCGTGCGCACGGTAATGACCTTAACGGCATCCGCCGACTGTACGGTCGCCAGCACGTTGCCGGCATAGATCGGACGCACGAAGGTATCCGCCGACTCCACGGCAACGATGTCGGAAATCTGCGCTACATCGAGCAATGCAGCCACTCGCGGCATGAAGTTCTTGCCGCCGGTGGTCGCCGGAGAAATGATGTGGCTGTAGCCCGCCCCATTGGCGATGACCAGTGCAGCGATATTCTCCGCCGATTGATCCGCGTAATGCGCCGCATCGGCAACACACACCTTGGCGACACCCGCAATTTTTGCGGCCGCTGCAGCAGCTGCCGCGCAGCCACACCCCGCCACCAGCAGATGAAGCTCGCCACCGATCTTCGCCGCTGCAGTCACTGCATTGAGTGTCGCCGGCTTGATCGAGACGTTGTCGTGTTCGGCAATAACGAGAATGGCCATGATCAGATCACCTTCGCTTCGTTTTTGAGTTTCGCCACCAGATCGGCGACATCGGCCACCTTGACGCCAGCGCTACGCTTGGCGGGCTCGGCAACCTTCAGGGTTTTCAATCGCGGCGCGACATCGACGCCGAGCGTTGCCGGGTTGGTCACATCAAGCGGCTTTTTCTTCGCTTTCATGATGTTCGGCAGCGTCGCGTAACGCGGTTCATTCAAGCGCAGATCGGCGGTCACCACTGCCGGCAAGGCAACTTCAATGGTCTCCAGACCACCATCGACTTCGCGCGTCACCGTGGCCACACCACCCGCCACAACGACTTTCGAAGCGAAGGTGGCTTGCGGCCAGCCCATCAGCGCAGCGAGCATCTGGCCGGTCTGGTTGGCATCGTCATCGATCGCCTGTTTGCCGCAGAGCACCATCTGCGGTTGCTCTTTTTCGCAAACGGCCTTGAGCAACTTGGCCACGGCCAGCGGCTGCAATTCAGCGTCCGTCTCAATCAGGATGCCACGGTCGGCGCCAATGGCCATCGCCGTCCGCAGGGTTTCCTGGCAGCCGGCAAGTCCCGCCGAAACGGCGATCACCTCGGTTGCGATACCGGCCTCCTTGAGACGAACCGCTTCTTCAATGGCGATTTCGTCGAATGGATTCATCGACATCTTGACGTTGGCGATATCAACCCCGGTGCCGTCGCCCTTGACGCGCACCTTGACGTTGTAATCAACCACCCGCTTGACTGGGACGAGGATTTTCA
>CAJAHZ010000296.1 GCA_903939665.1 uncultured Pseudomonadota bacterium
ATCGCTGTGCGGCGGCATTCGTTACTGGGACGGCCAGTTCGACGACGCGCGCCTCGCTGTCACGCTGATGCGCACCGCTACCGATCTCGGCGCAATCTGCCTCAACTATCTGCCGGCGACCCAACTGATCAAGGCGGACGGGCGCGTCATTGGCGCCTGGGCGCGAGACGACGAAAGCGACGAGAAATTCGAAATCCGCGCCAAAGTCGTGATCAATGCCACGGGCGTCCACGCCGACAGCGTACGCCGGCTCGACGACCCAAACGCGGCGCCGCTGCTCACCCCCAGCCAGGGAATCCATCTGGTTTTCGACGCCGCATTCCTGCCCGGAAAACAGGCCTTGCTGATCCCGAAAACCGAAGATGGCCGCGTCATGTTCGCCATCCCGTGGCAAGGCAAGGTGCTGTTGGGCACCACCGACACGCCGCGGCCCGACTTGCAACTGCTGCAAGACCCGCAACCGCTCGCCGAAGAAGTGGATTTTTTGCTGCGCACCGCCGCCGGCGTGCTCACCCATCCGCCAACGCGCGACGACATCCGCAGCGCGTTTGCCGGACTGCGACCGCTGGTTCACCCGCAAAACGACTCCGGTAAAAAGAACACCGCCGCGCTGTCACGCGAACACGCCGTGCTGGTGGACGACAGCGGCCTGATCACCGTCACCGGCGGCAAATGGACGACCTACCGGCTAATGGCCGAACAGGTGGTGGACCGCGCAGCCAAACTGGCCTGCCTGCACGCCGCAGCCTGCCCGACCCGAACCCTGAAACTGCACGGCTGCCCCGGCCAGCCGAGCGACGACGTTTACGGCACCGACTCGCCGATGCTGGCCATGCTGCCCGGCAAGGACCAACGCCTGCACCCGGCGCTGCCTTATTGCGAAGCCATGGTGCGCTTTGCCATCCGCTACGAAGCGGCGCGCACCATCGAAGACGTTCTCGCACGGCGCACAAGGGCGCTGTTCCACGACGCCGCAGCAGCCGACGCAAGCATCGCCAGAGTGGCCGAAATATTCGTTGAAGAACTCGACCCGCCACCGGCCAGGCTGGCCGCGATGATCGAAACGGCCCGCGACAGCGCCCGCCGCTTCATGCTCGGTTAACGATCACAGCGGATTGGCACTTACAAACAGAAAGAACAGCACGTGCCGGACAAACAAAAACAACTGCAGGGATACCTCGCCGCCACCGCCACGCTGGTCATCTGGACAAGCTTTGTCCTCATCTCCCGTTTGGGCGGCAAGAGCGTACTTACCTCGCATGATGTGCTGGCGCTGCGCCTGATCACCGCCTCACTGATCCTGCTGCCCTTCGCCGGCAGCTTGCCGGCAGGCGCCTGGCGGAATCGGCAGTTGTGGTCGCTGGCAATGCTCGGCGGCCTGATCTACGGCGTTTTGGTCTACGCCGGCTTCAAGTTCGCGCCAGCGGCGCACGGCGGCATCCTGCTCTCGGGCATGCAACCCTTCCTGATCACCGGCGCCGTCTGGCTGATCGCCGGCAACCGCCCCTCACGCATGCGCAGCATCGGCCTGGCCGGCATCGCCATCGGCGTGAGCTGCGCTGCCGTCCCCTACTTCACCCACTGGTCGAACGAATCGCTGCTCGGCGACGCACTGCTCTTGCTCGCCTCGGTCGCCTGGGCTTTTTACAGCGTGCTGGCAACGCGCTGGGGCTATTCACCGTGGACGCTGACGCGTGCGGTTGCGCTCGGCTCGGCCATCCTTTACCTGCCGATTTACGCACTCTGGCTACCCAAGCAACTCGACGCCGCACCGCTTTCACTGATCCTGACGCAAGGCCTGTTTCAGGGGGTCGGCGCGACCATTCTGGCGATGATCTTCTACCTGCGCGCCGTCGCCCGCCTCGGGCCGGAGCGCACCGCTGCCTTTCTTGCACTGGCGCCAGTCACCGTCGGCGTACTGGCCGTACCACTGCTCGACGAACCCCTCACCGTCTGGTTGATGAGCGGCCTCATTTTCGTTTCGCTGGGTGCCTACATCGCCTCGCGCCCTGCCCCAATACCACTCAGGAGATAGCCATGCCCTATGTCAATATCAAGATCACCAACGAAGGCGCGACCGCCGAACAAAAGGCCGAACTGATCAGCGGCGTGACAAATCTGCTGCAGAAAATTCTCGGCAAGAACCCGCAAACCACCGTAGTCGTGATTGAAGAGGTCCCAACGGACAACTGGGGAATAGGCGGTGAATCGATCACCACGCGGCGACGCGCGGGGAAATAGGAAGCGCCCCAAAGGCAGCAGCAAGGCAAAAAAATCCGACGTCGGCTTTTAGTCGCGCAGCGCGCCGAATCTGAGTACCATGGACGCTGCATCGATGAATCTTAAAACGAGTTCACGTGACCGCTACCATCATTCGACTTGCAAAATCGCGCCGGGTCGTGCTCCTGGTGATTGCGCTGCTGTTGGCTGTTCCGCTATTCGCCGTCGCGATCGCCAAGCTGTATAGCCCGCAGCTTGAGCGCGATGCTTACGCCAACCTTGAAGTCGTCGCCCGGCTCAAGGCCGAACAGGTTGAACGCTGGCTCGCCGAGCGGCTTGGCAACGGTCGGGCCCTATCGGCCAATCCGGGAATTATCGACGCAGTCGCCGAACTGCAGCGCAACCCCAATCCCAACGAGCTGGACAAGGTCCGCCAACGGCTCGACGCAACCCGGCAAGCTTACGACTATCCCGCATTACAACTGATCGATCCGCAGGGAAAACTGCTGCTGGCGCTTGGCGAGCCGTTTCTGATCGACGCAGACACCAGGGAACAGATACCAAAGGCGCTTGCCGCCGGCAGGGTTGAACACGGCAGGCTTCATCTCGGGGCAGAAGACCAATTGCCGTCGCTCAACTTCATTGTGCCGCTGCACCGCACCGTGAACGGAAATCAGCAGCCGGTGGCCACCGTAATACTGCATCTGCATCCAGAGAATACAATTTTTCCGCTGCTCCTCGCTTGGCCGTCGGCCAGCCTGAGCGGTGAAACCTTGCTGGTGGCACGCGAGGGAGAATCCGTCGTCTTCCTCAACCAACTGCGCCATGCGGCAAACACGGCAATGAAGCTGAAATACCCCCTTTCGGACCCGCTGCTGCCGGCGGCGGTGGCCGTCCGTTCAGCCCGCAGTGGCGTGGTAAAGGGCAAAGACCATCGCGGCGTCGAGGTATTGGCCGCCTATCGACCGATCGCCGATACCGATTGGCATATCGTCGCCAAGATCGACCGCGACGAAGCGATGGCGCCGCTCTGGAATCTGGCCTTCTGGGTCGGCATGGTGGCCGCCGCTGCCCTGATGGCGATCAGTCTCACACTGATTCTCCTCTGGCGGCAGCAAAGGCGAGTACAGCAGCTCGCGGTGCAGGCCGAGCAGAGCCAGATCATGCGCGAAAGCGAGGCGCATTTTCGCGCCGTGACGCAAACGTCGCGCGACGCCATCGTCACGGCAAACGCTGCCGGCAACATCGTCGGCTGGAATCCGGCTGCCGAGCGGATGTTCGGCTTCGGCGCGAGCGAAATCACCGGCCAGCCCCTGACGCTGATCATCCCCCAGCGCTTCCACAAGATCGCCATGGAAGGCTTCCATCTGATGATCAACGGCGACCCCGAACACCGGGACGGCAGCAGTGCCGAATTGATCGGTCGGCGCAAGGACGGCAGCGAGGTTCTTGTCGATCGCGCGGTCGCGCTGTGGGACACCACTGCCGGTCGTTTCTATACCTGCACCATGCGCGACATCAGCCAGCGCAAAGCGGAAGAAGAGCGCAACCGCCGCCTGCTCGTTGAAAACGAAACCATCCTGCAAAATGCACTGGTCGGCATCGTCTACGTCAAACAGCGCTGCGTCGTTTCCTGCAACCGCCGCTTTGAGGAAGTACTTGGCTACGGCCCCGGCGAACTGACCGGCAAATCAACGGAACCCTTCTTCGAATCGCAGCAATGCTTTGTGGATATTGGCAAGCGTTGCTACTCGGCACTGAAAAACGAGGAAAGATTCAGTGAAGAACTGATGCTGCGGCGTAAAGATGGCTCACTGTTCCACGGCGCACTCACCGGACAGGCCGTTGACCCCGCATCCCCCCACGACGGCAGCATCTGGATTTACGCCGACATTTCAGAACGCTGCCTGGCCGAAGAAGAGTCGCGCAAGCTGCTGCAGGCCGTCGAACAGGCCTCGGTCTCGATCGTCATCACCAGCGCCAAGGGGCTCATCGAATACGTCAACCCGGCCTTCAGCCGGGTTACCGGCTACAGCCGGCGCGAGGCCATCGGCCAGAACCCGAACATCCTGAAATCCGGCGAGACGCCGGCGGCAACCTATCAGGAGCTCTGGAAAACCATCGCTGCCGGCGAGGTGTGGCATGGTGTCCTGCTCAATCGCCGCAAGGATGGCGCGATGATCTGGGAAGACACGTCGATCTCGCCGATCATCAACGAACGGGGCAGCTGCACGCATTTCGTCGCGGTCAAGGAAGACGTTACCGAGCGCGTTCGCGTGCATCAGCAGTTGATCGACCACCAGTTTCATCTGGAAGAAATGGTCCGGCAACGCACGGCTGAACTGAGCGCCGCATTGGATGCGGCGAAATACGCCGACCAGGCCAAGGACGCTTTCCTTGCCAACGTCACCCACGAACTGCGCACGCCGCTCAGTGCCGTCATCGGCTTTGCGGGGCTGGCGCTGCCCTTGAGCGCCGACGCCCGGCAGCAGGAGTATCTGGAAAAAAT
Source organism: uncultured Pseudomonadota bacterium (assembly GCA_903939665.1). Taxonomy (GTDB): domain Bacteria; phylum Pseudomonadota; class Gammaproteobacteria; order Burkholderiales; family Rhodocyclaceae; genus CAJBIL01. Next base: position 4,730 of record CAJAHZ010000296.1, read on the forward strand.
CGCCAGCGCCGGAAAAACACTGTCCGGCATCATCGACGACCTGCTCGACCTCTCCAAGATCGCTGCCGGCCGCATGATGCTTGAAGCCACCACCTTCAGCCTGCACGAGCTGCTCGCCCGCAGCCGCGCGACGCTATCCTTCAAGGCCGAAGAAAAGGGCCTGCAACTGATCGAACGCATCGCCGACGATGTTCCCGATGTGCTGCTCGGCGACCCCCTTCGCCTCGAACAGATACTGCTCAACCTGCTGAGCAACGCGGTCAAATTTACCGCTGCCGGTCGCGTCGAGCTGCGTGTCGGCGTGCTCGCGCGCAAGGAAAATCGTGTCTGCCTGAATATTGAAGTTGAAGACAGCGGCATCGGCATGCAGAGCGAAGAACTCGAACTGCTGTTCAAGCCCTTCTCGCAAACCGACGCTTCCATGAGCCGAAAATTCGGCGGCACTGGCCTCGGTCTGGCGATCTGCAAGCACCTTGCTGAACTGATGGACGGCGAGATCGGCGTCAGCAGTCGTCAAGGCGAGGGAAGCACCTTCCAGGTCAAGCTCTGGCTTGCACTCGGCGATGCCAGCGAACTACCGGCTAGCGCGCTACCGGGCGAGCCGGCGCTGCAGATTTGTTATCGCGATGCGCGCGTCCTCGTGGTCGATGACCAGCCCTTCAACCGTGATGTTGTCGAGGGCCTGCTCGCCGCCGTTGGCATCCGGCCGCGCATGGCCGGCGATGGTCGCGAGGCGCTCGACCTGCTGCTCGATGCCGGCCCTGAAGCCTTCGATCTGGTGCTGATGGACGTCCAGATGCCGATCATGGACGGCCTGACCGCCACCCGCGAACTCAGGGCGCGCAGCGAATTTTCGGAACTGCCGGTGATCGCCATGACCGCGCACACGATGGCCCACGAAAAGGAAATCGGTCGCTCCGCCGGAATGAGCGACCACATCGGAAAGCCCTTCGATGACGTGAGCTTCTACCGTGTGCTGGCCAAGTGGATTCCGCTCGCCAAACAGCGAGCGCAGGCACTGCCGACGATTCAAGCGAGAGAAACGCAGGCCGGCGGACTGCCGCTGTTGCGCGGCGTCGATACGCACGCCGGGCTCTCCCTGCTGCTCGGCGACGAGGCCCGCTACCGGCACTGGCTGAGCAATTTTGTCGAAGAAGGCCCTGGCTACATCGCGCAAATTTCGCAGGCACTGGCCGCCGGCGTTCCCGAGCAGGCGGCGCTTGCCGCACATACGCTCAAAGGGCGCGGCGGCATGCTCGGCATGAGCGAACTGCATGGGCTTGCGGCGGCGCTGGAGCTGGCGCTGGACAGCGGCAACCCCGCGCACACCTTGCTGATCCGCCTCGAACAGACGGTCGAGATGCTGTGCGCGGAAATCAGAACCGGCCTTGAGCTTCCCGAAAGCCCCGCGCCAGTCCCTGAGCCCTTGTCCGATAGTCTGCCGGAAGGACCGCTGCCGGCCGCCATCGCGCGCCTGATCGTCATGCTCGAAACCGGCGACAGCGACAGCGACACCGCCGTCGCCCGCTGCCTGGAAGAGCTCGCCGACACGCCGTGGGCGCCGCACCTGCGGCAGGCGTTGGCCGATACGCAAAAATTCGATTTTACCGCCGCAGCAAAGCGGTTGTCTCCCGCGACGCCAACGTCCGGGCAAGGGGATTAAGGCATGGAAAAAATACTGGTCGTCGACGACGACGAATGTCTCCTTGACGCGATGATGTGCGTCCTCGAGCCGCACTATGCGACGCATGGCTGCACCCGCGGCGATGACGCACTGGC
>CAJAHZ010000297.1 GCA_903939665.1 uncultured Pseudomonadota bacterium
CGCCAAGGAACGCCTGCAGTTGATCATCGCGCACGAGCGCAGCGATCAGGGCAGCCAGCCCGACTTCCTGCCCGATCTGCAAAAGGAGCTGATCGCCGTCATCTCCAAGTACGTTGCCGTCAATCCGGACGACATCAAGGTATCGCTGGAAAAGCAGGGCAACTACGAGGTGCTCGAAGTCAACATCGTCATGCCCGAACCCGCCGCCAAACGCTGAAGCAGCAATCGCTGCAAGACTTTTCAGAAGACATTGAATACGGCCAAACCGCTCTCGACGCAGAGGGCGCAGAGAAAACCAGCAGAGTTTTTTTCTACCTCTGCGTTCTCTGCGCCTTGCGTTGAAAGCGTTTGAGCTGTTGGTGCGATTGACTATTTTTTAGGCGGTAATCGGAGTAGAATCCGCCCCTTCCCCTGCACTACCCCTGCCAGCTCGTCACGCACCGGATCATCATGGAATTCGTCGGCTTTACGCTCAGGAACAATCTATTTGTCGCGCCGATGGCTGGCGTGACCGACCGGCCGTTCCGTCAGCTCTGCAAAAAAATGGGCGCCGGCCTGGCGGTGTCCGAGATGGTCACATCGAACTCGCTGCTCTACGGCAGCGCCAAGACGAAACGGCGCGCCAACCATGATGGCGAAGTGGCGCCAATCTCGGTGCAGATCGCCGGATCGATCCCGTCGATGATGGCCGAAGCGGCGCGCCACAACGTCGATCGCGGTGCGCAGATCATCGACATCAACATGGGCTGCCCGGCCAAAAAAATCTGCAACGTGATGGCCGGCTCGGCGCTGCTCAAGGACGAAACGCTGGTCGGCCAGATTCTTTCGGCAGTCGTCAGTGCCGTACCGGACACGCCGGTCACGCTGAAGATTCGCACGGGCTGGGACAAGACCAATCGCAACGCACTGACCATCCTGAAAATCGCCGAGCAGTCCGGCATCCGCGCGCTCGCCATGCATGGCCGTACGCGCGCCTGCGGCTACACCGGGTCAGCCGAATACGAAACGATTGCAGCAGTCAAAGCCGAAGCGCGCATTCCGATCATCGCCAACGGCGACATCACCTCGCCGGAAAAAGCCCGCTTTGTTCTCGATGCCACCGGCGCCGACGCGATCATGATCGGTCGCGCCGCGCAGGGCCGCCCTTGGCTGTTCCGCGAGATTGAGCACTACCTGAAAACCGGCACACACCTGCTACCGCCGCGGGTGAACGAAATCCATGCCGTGCTGCTTGCGCACCTCGAAGACCTCTACGATTTCTACGGCATCGAGACCGGCGTGCGCGTCGCGCGCAAACACATCTCCTGGTACACACGCGGGCTGATCGGCTCGGCAGCCTTTCGCCACAGGATGAACCAGCTACCGGACATTGCCTCGCAACAACAGGCAGTCAACGACTTTTTCTCCGGCCTCGCCGAACACGACGAGCACCTGAGCTACATCCCTACCGACCAGAATAATGACAGCGAGGAACTCGCAGCATGAAGCGGAGCAATGACATTTCGTCCTGCGTGTACGGTGCGCTGGAAACCTATTTTCACAATCTCGATGGTGAAAAACCGGCGGCCGTATACGACATGGTGATGAAGAGCGTCGAGCGACCGATGCTCGAAGTGGTGCTCAAACAGGCCGGCGGCAACCAGACGCTGGCCGCCGAAATGCTCGGCATCAACCGCAACACGCTGCGCAAGAAACTCGTCGACTACAAGCTCGTTTAGATTGAATGACTTCAACCCCCAACGCAAAGGCGCAGAGGTAACGCAGAGGTAACGCAGAGAAAATCAGCTTTCGTCTTTCTCTGTGTTGCCTCTGCGTCTCTGCGCCTCTGCGCTGGATTTTTCGCCACAGAGAATCCTCCATGAAAATCCGTCAAGCCCTGATCAGCCTCTCCGACAAGCGCGGCGCGCTTGAGTTTGCCCAAGGCCTCGCCGCCCAGGGCGTCAAGCTCCTGTCCACCGGTGGTACCGCCAAATTGCTGCGCGACGCCGGCCTCGCAGTCACCGAAATCGGCGATTACACCGGCTTTCCGGAAATGCTCGACGGTCGCGTCAAGACCTTGCACCCGAAGGTGCACGGCGGCATCCTCGCCCGCCGCGATCTGCCCGAGCATCTGGCAACCATTGAACAACACGGCATTCCGATGATCGATCTGGTTTGTGTCAACCTCTACCCCTTCCGCGAAACCGTCGCCAAGCCTGGTGTCACGCTTGAAGACGCGATCGAGAATATCGACATCGGCGGCCCGGCAATGGTCCGCTCGTCAGCCAAGAACTACGCTGGCGTCGCCATCGTCACCGATCCGGAAGATTACGCAGGGCTGCTCGCCGAGATGCAGGCCAACGACGGCGCGCTGACGCTGGCGACTCGCTTCGGTCTCGCCAAGAAGGCCTTCACGCACACCGCGCGCTACGACGCAGCGATCGCCAACTGGCTGACTTCGCTCGACGAAACGAACCAGCCGCAGCAATTTTCCGACAAGCTGCAACTCGCCTTCGACCGCGTCGAAACACTGCGTTACGGCGAGAACCCACACCAACAAGCCGCCTTCTACCGCGACCCGACGCCGACGGCGGGCTCGATTGCCAACTACACACAGCTACAGGGCAAGGAACTTTCGTACAACAATATCGCCGAC
>CAJAHZ010000298.1 GCA_903939665.1 uncultured Pseudomonadota bacterium
GAAACCGGGGCCGGCAATCGCCTTCGTCGCGCTCGGGGCCAATCTGGACGACCCGGTTGTGCAGGTGCATGCCGCAGGCCGGGCGCTGGCCGATCTGCCGCAATCGAAGCTGCTGCGCCTTTCGTCGCTTTACCGCACGGCGCCGGTTGGCATCCATGGCCAACCGGACTTCATCAACGCCGTTGCCGCGCTTGAAACACAGCTTGCGCCACACGAACTGCTTGCCGCCCTGCTCGAACTTGAGGTGCGTTTTGGCCGACGCCGGGATTTTCACCATGCACCACGCACACTCGATCTCGACTTGCTGCTTTTTGACGCGCAAATCCTAAAGAGCGACCAGCTCAGCTTGCCGCACCCGCGCATGCATCTGCGGGCCTTCGTTCTTGCCCCATTACTGGAGATCGCCCCGGACTGCCTGATTCCCGGACGCGGCAGCGCGGCCGCCTGGCTGGCCGCCGTCAGCATGCAGCGGATCGAGCGCTTGGCGCCGACGCCTGCTGCTATGGTATTGCCGTGATCAAGATTCCCGTTCTATGGCAAACCGTTCTGCTGCTTTCTGCCTCGAATGTTTTCATGACTTTTGCCTGGTATTCGCACCTAAAGCACCTCAACGACCGACCATGGTGGATCGCGGCGCTGATCTCATGGGGCATTGCGCTCTTCGAATACTTGTTGCAAGTGCCCGCCAATCGCGTCGGATACACCGAACTCTCGCTCGCTCAGCTAAAGATCCTGCAGGAGGCGATCACGCTGACGATTTTTATACCGTTTGTCGTCTTTTATATGCAACAACCGCTTAAGCTTGACTACCTATGGGCGGCTCTGTGTATCCTAGGTGCTGTATATTTTGTGTTTCGCAGTTAACGTCTTCATTCAACCAACATCAGGGGACTGAAATTATGTTTGGAAGTCGTGAAAAGATGCGCGTCCTTGAACGGCGCGTGAGCGAGCTTGAACAGCAGAATTCATCCTTGCAGAACCAGCTCTCCTCGGCCGAAGCGCGCCGGGACGATGGCTTGCGCGAAGCCGAATCGACCAGCACACGAAACGTCGAGTTTCAGCGTCTTTTTGCCTCGCTCCGATCCTATCGTGAATCACTCGGCGAATCGCAGGGCACACTGGGCCTGCTCGCCAACCGCCTGCGTGACGACAAGAAGGGTGCGGTTCAAGCGGGAACAATGGCGTCCAACAGCCGTGAATCCGTGCAGCGCATCAGCGGTGAATTGAACCAGCTGGCCAGCGACTCGCGCAACGCCATGGACAAAGTGATCGGTCTGCAGGCCAGTGCTCAAAAGATCGGCGGCATTGTTAATCTGATCAAGGAAATTGCCGACCAGACCAATCTTCTGGCGCTCAATGCCGCAATCGAAGCAGCACGCGCAGGCGAAGCCGGGCGCGGCTTCGCCGTGGTTGCCGACGAAGTGCGCAAGCTCGCCGAACGGACCACGCATGCAACGGCTGACATTTCCCAACTGGTATCAACCATTCAGGGCGAAACCTCTTCAGCGCACAGCAGCATCGACAAGCTGGCGGAAAAATCTGAGTCTTTCAGCGAACAGGGGCAGCACGCCTCGACGTCGATCAGCGGCATTACTGATCTGGCGCAAAAGATGGAACAGACCATTTCCGTCGCCGCTCTGCGGAGTTTTGTCGAACTGGCCAAGATCGATCACCTGATCTTCAAGTTCGAGGTTTATCAGGTTTTCATGGGGCTTTCCGAGAAAAGACCCGACGAGTTCGCGGAGCACAGCGCCTGCCGCCTTGGCCAATGGTATTACAGCGGCGAAGGCAAAGCCTGCTTCTCGCAGCTGGACGGTTACCGCTCTATGGAGGCGCCGCATATCGAAGTGCATCGCCACGGGCGCGCTGCAGTTGAGTCGTATCGCAATGGCGACTTCGCCTCCGGCGTGACCGCCATCGAACAGATGGAGCAAGCCAGCATGGGCGTCGTGGCCAGTCTGGAACGAATGGCACAGAGCGGCGAGAGCTCGCCTGACATTCTTTGCACGGAACACTGATCAGCACAGTCCTTTTCCGCCCATGCCTGCACGCAAGCCGCTTGGCTCTGCCCGACATATCGTGGTTGAAGGCCCGATCGGCGTCGGCAAAACCAGTCTTGCCCGACGCCTGGGGGCGCACCTTGAAGCGCAGCTGCTGCTCGAGCAGCCGGAACTCAACCCCTTCCTGAGCCGCTTCTATCAAGACCAGCGGCGTTATGCACTGCAAACGCAGCTTTTTTTCCTGTTTCAGCGGCTCGATCAGTTGGGCGATTTGTCGCAGCCTGATTTTTTCACCCGGACGGTGGTTGCCGACTATCTGCTCGAGAAGGACCCTCTGTTCGCTTTACTGACGCTCAACGAAGACGAATACACGCTGTATCGCAAGATCTATGACCATATCTCGCCGCAGATGGCTTCGCCCGATCTGGTGATTTATCTGCAAGCCAGGCCGGAAACCCTGATCGCACGCGTGCGAAAACGTGGCATCGATATGGAACGAAAGATCAGCGATGCCTATCTGACCGTTCTCGCCGAGAGTTACACGCGCTTCTTCCACAACTACGACGCTGCCCCTGTAATGGTGGTCAATTCCGAAAATCTGAACTTCGTCGACAAAGACGATGATTTCCATTTGCTTGTGCAGCGTATCGAATTGATGCGCAGCCACCGCGAATATTTCAACCGGGGAGAATAGGACCATGTCCACCCACGCCATCACGCGGCGCCTGACCATCGTCGACCTTGCAAAGATGCGGGCCGCAGGCGACAAGATAGCCGTCCTGACCTGTTACGACGCAAGCTTTGCGCAACTGTGCGACGCTGCTGGCGTCGATGTCCTGCTGATCGGCGACTCGCTCGGCATGGTGCTGCAGGGCCACGACTCGACGCTGCCCGTGACCCTCGCCGACATTGCTTACCACACGAGTGCCGTGGCACGCGGCTGCAAGCGTCCGCTGATTGTTGCCGACATGCCCTTCGGCAGCTTTCAGGAGAGCCCGCAGCACGCTTTCCGCAACGCCGTGACCCTGATGGCAGCCGGCGCACAGATGGTCAAGCTCGAAGGCGGCGTCGAGATGGCCGAAACAACGCAATTTCTCACTTCGCGCGGCATCCCGGTGTGCGCGCACGTAGGGCTGACGCCGCAATCGGTGCATCAGCTAGGCGGCTACCGGATTCAGGGCAAGGACGATTCAGGCGCCGCCCAACTGATCACCGACGCGCTCGCGCAACAAACGGCAGGCGCGTCGCTGATCGTGCTTGAGGCCATCCCAAGTGCGCTGGCCATCGAAACCAGCAAACGACTGACGATCCCGAGCATCGGCATTGGCGCGAGCAAGGAGTGCTCCGGCCAGGTTCTGGTGCTGCACGATATGCTCGACATCTCGACCGGCAAGAAAGCACGTTTCGTAAAGAACTTCATGACCGGTCAGCCCTCGATCGCCGCAGCCATCGCAGCCTACGTGGCTGCGGTCAAGGACGGCAGCTTCCCGGCACCGGAACATTGTTACTGACACAAACCCAAGCGCTTTCAACGCAGAGATCGCAGAGATACAGAGAGCGCGGAGAAATGCAAAATCAATTTCCGGTTTTCTTTGCGCTCTCTGCGTCTCTGCGTACTCTGCGTCGAAAGAGGTAAATGCCGTGCAAATTCACTCAGCCATCCCCGACCTTCGCGCCGCCCTGAAAAACAAGGGCCGCGTCGTTTTCGTGCCAACCATGGGCAACTTGCATGCGGGCCATATCAGCCTCATGCAGCAGGCGCGTGCGCACGGCGAGACGGTGGTCTCCAGCATTTTTGTCAATCGTCTGCAATTCGGACCGAACGAGGATTTTGACAAGTATCCGCGCACCTTTGAGGCTGATTGCGCAAAGCTGACTGCGGCAGGGGTCGATGTCCTGTTTGCGCCGACCGAAGTGGATCTGTACCCTGAACCGCAGCAGTATCAGGTCGAACCGCCGGAAATCCAGCATCAACTCGACGGGGAGTTTCGCCCTGGCCACTTTCGTGGCGTCGCCACTGTCGTCCTCAAATTGTTCAATATCGTGCAACCGCAGGCTGCGGTATTTGGCAAGAAGGACTACCAGCAACTGATGGTTCTGCGCAACATGACGCGCCAACTGGCGCTGCCGATCGAAATCATCGGCGGCGAGACGGTTCGTGCCGACGATGGCTTGGCGCTCTCATCGCGTAACGGCTATCTTTCGCCGACCGAACGCACGGAAGCGCCGCGCCTGTACCGTCTTCTGAGCCGCATTCGCCAAGAGATACGCGATGGCAATCGCAATTTCAGCGAACTGGAGCGTCAAGCGCTGGTCGAACTGAGCGATCATGGCTGGCGGACCGACTATATTGCCGTGCGGCAACAATCGGATCTGCAACTGCCGCAACCCGGAGTACAAGCACTGGTCGCGCTGGCGGCAAGCCGCTTGGGTGCCACGCGACTCATTGATAATATTGAAGTTTAAGCACTGCAACATGGTCGTTGACACGCGGCGAATTGCCGCTACAATGCCCTTCCCCCAACTCGTCGCACGGGTGAAACCATGCAGAGAACAATGCTAAAGTCGAAGCTGCACCGCGTAACAACCACGCATGCAGAACTTCACTACGAAGGTTCATGCGCGATTGACGAGAACCTGCTCGACGCCGCCAACATTCGTGAATACGAACAGATTGACATCTGGAACGTTAACAACGGAGAACGCTTCACAACCTACGCGATTCGTGCGGAACGCGGATCAGGCATCATCTCGGTAAATGGCTCGGCCGCGCGCCGCGCCGCACCCGGAGACATCCTGATCATTGCCACCTTCGCGGTTTACAACGAGGTCGAACTTTCCAAATACGCACCGGATCTGGTTTACGTCGACGCGCAGAACCGTATCGCACACAAAGGCCACAGCATTCCGACGCAAGCGGCCGCCTGATCTGCCGCACGGCAATAAAAAAGCCGCGACTCAGGCCGCGGCTTTTTTATGCGTGCCCGTTCGGCACGGCTCAGGAGGCTTCCGATACCGCCTTTGGCTTGCGCGGACGACGGCTGCGCGCTGCCGGCTTCTTGGCCGCCGGGCTCGCCGCTTCTTCCGCCACGCCAACAACCATCGTTTCAACAGCAGTCACGGGCACTTCGACGACAGCCGCCTCA
>CAJAHZ010000299.1 GCA_903939665.1 uncultured Pseudomonadota bacterium
CCCGAGGCGGCGCGGCGCTTTGCGCGGGCCATCGAGCGCGGTACGAGTTATGCGGTGATTCCCTGGCAAATGGGCGTCGTCGCCAAGTTGCTGCGCCTGTTGCCGAATGCGCTCTACGACCGGCTGTTCGCCAAGGCGCCGCGCAAGCCGAGGCAGCTACCGCTGTAGTGCGAAAGCCTATTCAATATTTGCCGGATAAGGCTTGCCCATCATCCAGTCAACGATTGCATTGACCGTTTCCGTTTCTTTGCCGAAATAGCCGTGCGGGCTGAACGGGTCGCACGGCCCTGAGCGCGGCTCTTTGCCACCTTTGACCGAGATTAGCGGATATTTTTCCGCGAGCGATTTGGCGGTGAAATAAGGGGTGACGTGACAACTGTCATCAACGTGATGCACAAAAAGCAGTGGCGTCTTGATGACCGTGAAGTCGAACCCGGCGAGTCCGCTGCCGGCACGCGTCGCCTTGAATATAGAGGAGGTCAGCACTACCCCGGCCAGGCGCGGGGCGAGCGCAGCGCCGGCGTAACCGGCGGAAACCGTGCCCCGGCTGGTGCCGATTAGAAACAATCGGGTGCCTGGAAAGCGTCTCTGCAGATCATCGGCCACCGCCGCAACGTCATCAAAGTGGCGTTGGCTCATGCGGAAATGGTCCGACATCCCCTGGCTGTCCGACGGCACGTCGATGAGCCCTACAGGAATGCCACGTGCGACGAACGACTTCCGCCAGCGAACCAGAAAGTTTCCACCCGGTTGCGGGATGCCTTTTTCGGTCAGACCAATGACGCCTTCACCGCCATTGAACAGGATGGCGACGATTTGTGGTTTTGTGGCGGCGGCAGGGAGGTCGGCGCTGAGCAGGTAAGGCAGGGTGGCGCCATCGGCGCTCGGTAGTCGAACGATTTCCTCAGCGCTGACGGGTGAGGGCAGGACGGCACAGAGCAGCATGGCGAGCAGGCCGCACAAGCGTGCCATTGGCCCGTTGTGATGAATGCCGTGCGATGTTGATGGGGATAATGGGCGCAGCACGGTCGTTCCCTTGTCATGGCTGAATGGTCATCATGCAATTCTCCACGGCTCTCGGCAAGGCAAGGTCCCGGAGCAGCCCGTAAAATTTGCCGTAAATTGACCAAAATCAATAGCCTGGCGCACTGCGCGGCTATACTTGCGTCCTTCGTATCAAGAGAGTTCCCATGCTGCGCGACAAACTCCCCGAGCTTATTTGCCCGGCCGGCAGCCTTCCGGCGCTGAAAGCGGCCGTCGACCATGGTGCCGATGCCGTTTATCTGGGCTACAAGAACGATACCAACGCCCGCAACTTCGCCGGCCTGAATTTTGACCAGAAGGCGCTGACCGAAGGCGTTCGCTATGCCCAGTCGCGTGGTCGGAAGGTGTTGATGGCGATCAATACCTTTGCCCAGCCGGGTCGTGTGGCCGACTGGCAAGCCGCTGTCGACGGCGCAGCCGACCTCGGTGTCGATGCGGTCATTCTGGCCGACGTCGGTCTGCTCGACTACGCCAAAAACCGTTATCCCGATCTGCGGTTGCACCTTTCGGTGCAGGGCTCGGCAACGAGCTACGAGGCGGTGAATTTCGCGCATCGCGAGTTTGGCGTGCGGCGCGCCGTTTTGCCGCGCGTGCTGACGCTGGCGCAAGTCGAACTGGTGATCAAGAACACGCCGGTCGAGATCGAGATTTTCGGTTTCGGCAGCCTGTGCGTGATGAACGAGGGACGCTGCTGGCTGTCGTCCTACGCGACCGGCGAGTCGCCCAACACGGTCGGCGCGTGTTCGCCGGCCAAGTACGTAAAGTGGGAAAAGTCGCCGGGGCAGATGACCACCCGCCTGAACGGTATTTTGATCGACCGTTTTGGCGACAACGAGTCAGCCGGTTATCCGACCTTGTGCAAAGGCCGTTTCGAGGTCAATGGCGAGACTTATTACGCGCTTGAGGAACCGACCAGCCTCAACGTCCTTGAGATACTGCCGGAGATCGCCAAGATCGGCGTTGCGGCGATCAAGGTCGAGGGCCGCCAGCGCAGCCCTGCCTACGTTGCGCAGGTTACAAAAACCTTGAGAGCCGCTTTGGATGCGCTCGCCAGCGATAGTGAGCGCTACCATGTGAAGCCGGCATGGCAGGCTGATCTGGCCAAGGTTTCTGAAGGCAACCAGGCGACCTTGGGCGCTTATAACCGTCCATGGCGCTGAAATTCATTAACCGCTCTCGACGCAGAGAGCGCAGAGACGCAGAGAACGCAGAGATTAAAAAAACGAATCATGCCTTTCTTCGCGTTCTCTGCGTCTCTGCGTACTCCGCACCCCAAGGGTGTTTCCTTCGGGGCACGTTAAAAGAGGTTTGCTACGCATGAAACTCGCACTAGGCCCCTTGCTCTACTTCTGGCCAAAACAGGAAGTGATGGAGTTCTACGCCGAAATGTCGGAGAACGCGGCGGTTGACATCATTTACGTTGGTGAGGTCGTCTGTTCGCGCCGTCAGCAGATACGGGTCGCCGACTGGATTGGTCTGGCGCGTGACCTGAGCGATGCCGGTAAGGAGGTCGTCGTTTCGGCGCAGGCGCTGCTCGAGTCGGAAAGCGATCTCAAGGCGTTGCGCCGCCTGATCGACGATGCCGGCTGCAAGGTCGAGGCCAACGATCTTGGCGCGGTGAATATCGCTGCCGGTCGGCCCTTTGTCGCCGGTCCGCATCTGAATATCTACAACGAAGCGACGATGGCGACCTATGCGCGTTATGGCATGCAGCGCTGGGTGCCGCCGCTGGAGGCCGACCGCAAGGCGATTGAGTTGCTGCACAACACGCGCCCGGCCGGCGTCGAGACCGAAGTCTTCGTTTTCGGCAAGCTGCCGCTGGCTTTCTCGGCGCGCTGCTTTACCGCCCGTTATTACGATCTGAATAAGGACGACTGCCAGTTCAAGTGTCTCGATCACCCCGAGGGGATGACCTTGAAGACACGTGAAGGGCAGCCTTTTCTCGCGATCAACGGTATCCAGACGATGTCGGCGCAGACTTACAATCTCTTGCACGAAGTCCCGGAGATGCTGAAAATGGGCATCGACATTATCCGCGTCAGCCCGCAGCCGCAGCACACCAGCGCCATCGTTGCCGCCTTCGACGCGGCGCGGCGTGGGCTGCCGGTTAGCCCCGACACCACCGGCTGGGCGTCCGAGGGGATGGTCGACGGTTACTGGTTTGGCGACGCCGGCATCGTGCAGCGTCATCAGAGTGCAATGGCACAACTCGAAGGAGCTTGCTCATGACTAAAGGTTTCGTGATTCCACGGTTTCGTTTGCCGGCGTTTGTTTCCGCAATCGGCGTGAAGCTGCCGCAATGGCCGCACGCCTTGGCGCTGACCGCTGGCCTGAACGTCGCGGTGAAAATGAACCTGTTGCCCGAAGACAGTCTGGCCTTGCTGGAGAACCGCGTCTTCTTCGTCGAAGTGCTCGATACCGGTGGCCGGGCCTGTTTCACCTATCGCGATGGCTTGTTCCGACCGGTCTTCTATGCGCCGGAGGCGTCGGATCTGACTTTTCGCGCCAACCTTTCGGCCTTTATGCAGTTGCTGGCGCGGCAGGAAGACCCCGATACGCTGTTCTTCAATCGCGAACTGTCAATTGAGGGCGACACCGAACTGGGCTTGATTGTCAAGAACATGCTCGACGCCGTCGAGTGGCCGCAATTGCCTAAATTGCCGATCTTCCGGCACTGATCGCAGCGGCGGCGGGTGATGGAAAAGGCCACCAGCAAGCAACGCCGCCGCATCATTCTGGCGGCCGGGGCGAGTGCAGTGGCCGGTGGTGCCGCGATGGTGCTGCGTCCGAGCGGCGTGATCATTCCCCATCCGCATGGTTCGCCGCTGAGCGTCGAACTCGCCGGCCTGCCGGAAGGCAAGTTGCGTACGGTCGAGTGGCAGGGCAAGCCGGTCTGGGTTTTGCGTCGTTCAGCAAGCGAGCTTGCCAGCCTTGCGCTGCATGAGGACGTGCTGACCGATCCCGATTCGCTGCAATCCTTGCAGCCCCCTGCCTGCCGCAACCGGCATCGCTCGCTGCGCCCGGAGATCTTCGTGGCCATCGGCCTGTGTACGCATCAGGGCTGCACGCCCGCACTGCTGGGCGGCGATGGCTTTCTTTGTCCCTGCCATACGTCCAGATACGATCTCGCCGGTCGCGTTTTCAAGGTTGGCCCGGCGACCGCCAATCTGGTGATTCCGGCGTATCGTTTCGATGCCGAAAACCGGTTGCTGATCGGCGTCGACGCCTGATGGCGCCTCGCTCGCCCATTCGCCCGGGCATCCCGCTGACCCTGGCCGATCTGCAGGAGGCGCGTGCCGCGCTGGCGCCGGCCATTCTGCAGACGCCGCTCTGGGTCAATGATGCCCTCAGCCGCGAACTGGGCGCATCGATTCATTTGAAGCTGGAGAACCTGCAGCGTACCGGCTCCTTCAAGCTGCGCGGCGCGACGTACAAGCTTGATCGCCTGCTTGCCGCTGGTCGCGGGCGTAGCGGCCTGATCGCTGCATCTGCCGGCAACCATGCGCAAGGTGTGGCGCGCGCAGCCATGATGGCGGGGGTGCCGGCGACGGTCGTTATGCCGGTCGGCGCGTCGCTGACCAAGATCGAATCGTGCAGAAGCCTTGGCGCCGAAGTGATTCTCAGCGGTTTGTCGCTGGAAGAGGCCCGGCTTGAGGCGCAGCGTATCGCTGCTGAACGTACTCTGGAGTTCATCCACCCCTACGACGATTGGGAAATCATCGCCGGCCAGGCCAGTGTCGGTCTGGAAATCATCGAGGCCATGCCGGATGTCAGTCTGCTCGTCGTACCGCTTGGCGGCGGCGGCTTGCTTGCCGGCATTGCGCTGGCCGTCAAGTTGCAGCGCCCCGATGTGCGTGTGGTCGGCGTGCAGAGCGAAGCTGTTGCGCCGTTTCGCCATTTTTTGAAGGATGGACGGATCGACGCGGTCGCAGCGGAAGCGCACACCATCGCCGACGGGATCAAGGTCAAAATTCCCGGCGTATTAACCCAGCGGGTGATTGCCGCTTATGTCGACGAGATTATTACGGTCGACGACAACGCAATCGCTGAAGCGATCGTCACGCTGCTTGAGCGTACACGAACGATCGGCGAAGGCGCCGGGGTGGTCGGGCTGGCGGCGTTGATGAAGCGCCTGATCGTGCCGCATACCGGCGACAAGGTGGCGGTCGTGATCAGCGGCGGCAATGCCGACATGACGCTGGTCGGGCGGTCGATCGATTTTGGTCTGGCTTCAAGCGGGCGGCTGATGAGCGTTGCCGTGACC
>CAJAHZ010000300.1 GCA_903939665.1 uncultured Pseudomonadota bacterium
CGACTTCGACGACATTGCGTATCTTGTCCTGACGGTCAGCAAGCAATTGGCTTTTCTCGCTGGACAGAACGACTGCAAACAGTACGCAAAGCGCTATCACCGTCGCAGCGGTGAGGCCGACCAACTTGGTGCGCAAGGACATTCCGGTTCCAGAGTTCATGGCGTCTCCTCCATTGTCTGATCCATCGACTGATCGAATGTTTTTATTGTATTACTTTAGTAATATCTTGAATCCCTGTTCAAAAGGACCTAACGGCTGTAATTCCTGCGACTTGAAGTGTCAGTCTGCGCTTTTTTCTTCAAGAACAGCAAGCGCTTCGAGCGCGGTTTCATAAATATGGGGCGCAACGTGACGATGCTCGAGCGCCGCGCCCAATTTTGCGCGCATGAAGCTTGAGGTGGTATAGCGGGTTACGTCGCAGTAAAAGCGCTCAACGAGGTCACGGACCATGTCGATATAGTGGTCAAGGACTTCGGGGGTGATCGAGAAATTGTCATAGTTGACGATGGCCAGCACCTTGTGCGCCAGTGGCGAAAGCTTTTCGGAAACCAGCGTGCGGATTCGTTCAATTTGCTCATCGCTGCTCACCGTCAGCCCTTCAAAATTGACAAAAAACAGGTTTTGCTTCTTGTCAAAGCCGAGTCGTTGCTCGAGTGGGACTTCCAGTAATTGCGCGCGCAGTCCCATTGGCGCATCGCTGAATACGATGGCGTCCATCAGCTTGAGTTGCGGGCTGATGCTTGGCGGGAAATCCATTTGCGCGAGAATGTCGCGCTGCAGATCGATGCCCGGCGCGATCTCGATCAGTTCAAGGCCGCCGGCGGCGAGCCGGAAAACGCAGCGTTCGGTGATGTAAAGGACGGTTTGTCCCCGCTGTGCGGCATAGCTGCCGCTAAAGGTCCGGTGTTCGACTTCGTGGACGAATTTGCGCGACTTGCCTTCGCGCAAGATCTTCAACTGCCCATCGGCCAGCGCAATTTCCAGACCGCCCGCTGTAAAAGTGCCGACAAATACGACTTTCTTGGCGTTCTGGCTGATGTTGATGAACCCGCCTGCGCCGGCCAGTTTGGGACCGAATTTGCTGACGTTGAGGTTGCCTTCCCTGTCCGCCTGTGCCAGCCCGAGAAAGGCGAGGTCCAGACCGCCGCCGTCATAGAAATCGAACTGGCTGGGTTGGTCGATGATCGCTTCGGCGTTGATTGCCGCGCCGAAATTGAGCCCGCCGGCTGGAATGCCGCCAATCACGCCGGGTTCGGTGGTGAGTGTGAGCAGATCGAGGACGCGCTCCTCGGCGGCGATCGATGCCACGCCCTCTGGCATGCCGATGCCAAGATTGACCACGGCGCCCGGGATCAGCTCAAAGGCGGCGCGGCGGGCGATGATCTTGCGTTCGCTCATTTTCATGGCCGGGATAGCCGACATGGGCAGGCGAATTTCACTCGAGAAGCCCGGGTTGTAGGATTCGATGAAGGTTTGCATGTGGTATTCGGGCTTTTCGGCAAGTACCACGCAGTCAACGAGAACGCCAGGGATCTTGACCTGGCGCGGGTTCAGCGTTCCCCGGTCGGCGATTCGCTCGACCTGAACGATGACGATTCCACCCGAATTGTGTGCGGCCATGGCAATGGCCTGTGCTTCGAGGGTCAGCGCCTCTCTTTCCATCGTGACGTTGCCGTTCAGATCGGCGGTCGTGCCGCGGATGATGCCGACGTTGATTGGAAATGCCTTGTAGAAAAGATATTCCTCGCCGCCGATCTGCATCAGTTCGACGAGTTCTTCGGTTGTGCGGGCGTTGATTTTTCCACCGCCAAAGCGTGGGTCAACAAAAGTGCCGAGGCCGACCCGCGTGATCTGGCCTGGTTTGCCGGCGGCAATGTCGCGCAGCAAGTGGGAGATGACGCCTTGTGGTAGGTTGTAGGCCTCGATCGTGTTATTTACCGCGAGTTCCTGGAGCTTGGGTGCCAGCCCCCAATGACCGCCAACCACGCGTTTTATCAGGCCTTGATGGCCGAAGTGATTGAGGCCGCGCTCCTTGCCGTCGCCCTGACCGGCTGCATAGAAAAGCGTCAGGTCGCGCGGTGAGTTTTCCTCAAGAAAACGTTTTTCGAGCGCAACGGCGATGTTCTCGGCGAAACCGATGCCGACGAAGCCGCCGGTGGCAACCGTGTCGCCACTGTGGATCAGCCGGACGGCCTCGGCGGCGGAAACGATCTTGTCCTTTTTCGGCGGCTCGTTGCCGGTCAGGATCGGGTGGTGGAGATGTTTGCGCATAGCGGGGGTCCTGTCGAGGTTGATCCATTTGGGAGTATGCCGCAGGCGATAGCTATTTGCGGATTTCGGCATGGCTGAAGGGGTGATCCATTTGGAATGGATGCCACAGTCGAGAACGGTGATGAAGTGAATATCGCACCGCTACTCTTGAAATCGGGCGGGATCGCCCCACTTGTTTTGCATTGAACCATTTCACCAGGGAGCCCGCATGCGCCTCGATAAACTGACCACCAAATTCCAGCAGGCTCTGGCCGATGCCCAGAGTCTGGCACTCGGCCACGACAACCAGATGATCGAGCCGCAACACTTGCTGCTTGCCTTGCTGCAGCAGGATGATGGGGGCTCTTCGTCGCTGTTGTCGCATGCCGGAGTCAATGTGCCACCGCTCAAGGCCGCGCTGGATCAGGCGATTGATCGTCTGCCAACCGTTGAAGGGCACGGTGGCGAGGTGCAGATCGGCCGCGACCTGACCAACCTGCTCAATTTGACCGACAAGGAGGCGCAGAAACGCGGCGACCAGTTCATCGCCAGTGAAATGTTCTTGCTGGTGCTGTGCGACGACAAGGGCGAGTGCGCCCGTCTGGCTAAACAGCACGGGCTGGCGAAGAAATCGCTGGAGCAGGCGGTGGCTTCGGTGCGTGGCGGGCAGGGGGTCGATAATCAGGAAGCC
>CAJAHZ010000301.1 GCA_903939665.1 uncultured Pseudomonadota bacterium
GCGTTTGGCGTATAGGCATCTTCGGAGCGTGTTTTGCGATCCGAGGTATAGCGATTGACCATCGAATCCATATTGCCGGCGGTCACGCCAAAAAACAGGTTCGGTTTGCCGAGCGTGCGAAAGGCCTTGGCCGACAGCCAGTCCGGCTGGCTGATGATGCCGACGCGAAAGCCCTGCGCTTCGAGCAAACGCCCGACCAGTGCCATGCCGAAGCTCGGATGATCGATGTAGGCATCGCCGGTCACCAGGATGATGTCGCAGGAATCCCAACCCAATTCATCCATCTCGGCGCGCGACATGGGCAAGAAAGGGGCCGGGCCGAAGCGTTTGGCCCAGTACTTGCGATAGGAAAAGAGCGCTTTGGGGAGGCCGGTTGGCGCCTCAGCCTTGAGCATATTCATTGGGGAGCGCGTTCTACAGAGAGGTTGCTGCGAGATTGCATGAAGGCTTCAAGAACTTGTACAGATACGCATCAGGCAAAGCCAACGCGATTTTGTTCAATCGGCAGGGACAATACTTTGCCGAAACATTTGACCGCGGCTATTGCAAAGCGGCTCTTTCGACGCGATTGCGGCCCAGTCGTTTGGCCTGCAGCAATGCGCCGTCCGCCGCCTCTGTCAGGCCGGGCGCCGTATCGAGCAGCGGATAGGATGCGATGCCGGCACTGAAAGTAGCGTACAGCGCGCCACCCGGATGCGCATGCGGCAGCGCTGCGAAATCCCGGCGAATCCGGTCGATCACCGACCAGGCCTGCGCTGGCGACACCTCGGGCAAGGCCACCAGAAACTCTTCGCCGCCATACCGACCGATCAGATCGGACGAGCGCAGACGTCCTTTGAGCAACCAGGCAAGACCGCGGATGACCTGGTCGCCAACCGGGTGTCCGTAGGTATCATTAATGGACTTGAAATGGTCGATGTCGATCATGCCTACGGTCATCGAACCATGCAGGGGAAGATGGTTGACCATCGATTTCAGGCGTGATTTTGCCGCCGTGTGATTGAGCAGGCCGGTCAGGCCGTCAAGACGGGTTGAGCGCTGTGTTTCACGAAAACGCTCGATCTTTGTCTTGACCACCGCCGCCAGCAACACCGGGTTGAAAGGCTTGATCAGGAACTGATCGCCGCCCAGTCGCAAGGCCTCGACCTGCATGCCGACATCGGATTCGCCGGACAGATAAACGATCGGCAGCGTGCTGTAAGCCGACATCTGGCGCAGCACGCGGGTCGCCTCGACGCCGTTGAAACCGGGCATGTACATATCCATCAGAATCAGATCCGGACGGTAGGTCTGGAGGGCATCAAGCAGGGTACCCGGATCCCTGATCGCGTGGCTGTCGATGCCATGCTCGGCCAGCGTGCGCTGGATCAGCGCCACCGCCACCCGGGAATCCTCGACGACCAACACCTTGTGCTTTTCCTGCTCGTAGTTCTGCACCAGATCGAGGATGCAATTAAGCACCATCGACGACTCCTCCTCGGAGGGGATGGTGATATCGATGCCGGACCGCATCAGCGCAACGATCGGCTCAATCGCCGACTGCACGCCAAGGTAGATCAGCTGGCTCGCCGGACAGCGCGCGCGGACGGCGCTGATGCAGGCAAATTCCTCGGGGGTGGTGTCGCCGTAAGCCGGGAGGAAGAGTGCCGCCAGGGGCATGTCGCCAGCGGGCGTTTCGCCACCCCAGGCCATCTCCTGTGTGTGGAATCCGAAGAATTCAAGTTGTCGGCCCAGCACGCTCGCCATTTCACGCATCGCTGGCGCCACGACCAGCCAGACGGAACGCGGCTTGATCCAGTCGAGTTCCGGGGCGGGATGGCTTGGCTCTTCGGCACGCCGTTCCGCAACCGGCGGGCGGGAATTCGCTACCGCGCCAAGCAGCGTATCCATCTGCCGCTGCAAAGCAAAAATATCCTGCTGTTCGATCGGGTGCGAAGATTGGTCGCCAAGACGGGTCAGTGCCGCATTTTCCAAGCCCTCGCAGATGCGCACCAGGCCAGGCATGCGCATTCGGTTAAAGTGCTCGGCCAGGCTATTGACCGCAACGGCAAATTCGATGAACTGCTCGAATTCGCCATCGGCAACGTAATGCTCCCAGCGCGTCCGCAGGACGTAGATGCGATCTTCAATCGAACTGGCAGGAAGCGGATTCATGGACGATATTTCCGGAATGAATGCGCATTATCATGGATAGGTGCCGGTCAGGCAACGCCGTTCGTCATGAAACGAACGGCATATCAACTTCCCGCGCGCAATGTTTCAAGCGGTGCTGTGCGCAATAATCGTACGGCGGCGAACCAGCCTGCGGCGCTCACCAGCCCTGCCCCGGCAAGCATCGCCGCAGGGGGCAGCCAGAAATTGATCGCCACCTCGAACTGAAAGGCGTTGCGCGCCAGCACCTGCCCGACGCCGATGGCGCCAAGTGCCGCGATCAAACCGGCAAGCGCGCCCACGGTCGCGAATTCCGCCAGCAAAGCGCGGCGCAGCTGGTCCCGCCGGGCGCCGAGCGCGCGCATCACCGCCAGTTCGTAACGGCGCTCCTCTGCTGCAGAAGCCAGTGCTGCGTAAAGCACGATGACGCCGGCCATCAGCGTAAACACAAAGACAAACTGCACTGCCTGCGCCACCTGATCCATGATCGTCCGCAACTGGCGAACAATCGCCGCTACATCGACCACGGTAAGATTGGGAAACTCGCGAATCAGGCGATTGATGAAGCCAGCCTTGCTGTCGGGCAAGTAAAAGCTGGTGATCCAACTGGCCGGATAAGACTCCAGCACGGCCGGCGGCGTCAAAATAAAAAAATTCACCCGCATCGTGTCCCAGTCGAGCTTGCGCAAGCCGACGACCTCCATATCAAGCCGTTCGCCGGCAATCGTGAATTCAACTTTGTCGCCAACCGAGAGTCCCAGTGTTTTCGCCAGCCCCTCTTCGACCGAAGCGATGCCGCGCCCCCGATCAACCGGTGCGAACCAGCGTCCGGCGGTCGTCGTATTGCCATAGGGCAGATCGCTGCGCCACGATAGATTGAACTCGCGGTCAACTAGGCGTTTGGCCCGATCATCCTCGTAAGTCGTAGCGCTCACCTCAACGCCATTGACCTTGGTCAGCCGGCCACGCACCATCGGCGCCAACTCAGGCGCCAAACCGCCATCGGCAAAGGCGCGCTGTACCGCACTGACCTGTTCCGGCTGAATATTCACGACAAAACGATTGGGCGCATCCGGCGGTGTCGCGCGTCGCCAGGCATCCAGCAGATCGCCACGCGTCACCGTGAGCAAGAGCAAAGCCATAAAACCGAGCGCCAGCGCGACAATCTGCACCACGCTGGCGACCGATCGCCGCTCCAGGCTGGCCAGACCATAACGCCAGCCGATTCCGCCCGGGCTGCCGCCGGCACGCACGCTGCCGCGCAGGCGGGCGGCCAAAAAGATGGCCAGTCGGGCAAACAGCGAGAAAACCACCAGCGCCGCAGTAAAACAGCCGATCACGTAAGCGCCAAGCTGCGACTCACCGGCCACCCAGAACATCAATCCGGCCAGCGCCAGCAAGCCCAGCAGATAGCCACCGAGCAGCCCCGGCTGCGGCCCGCCCAGTTCGCGGCGCAAGACACGCAGCGTCGGTACGCGCTTTAACTGGAGCAGCGGCGGCAGCGCGAAGCCGAACAGCAGCAACATCCCGACCGCGACCCCCTGCACGGCGGGCAGCAGCGTTGGCGGTGGCAGGTTTGTGGCGAGCAATTGCGCCAGCCAGGCGTATAGCGCGAAGTGGGCGCAATAGCCCAATGCGCAGCCGAGTAACGCAGCGCACAAGCCCAGCATGGCAAACTGGCCAAGGTAGGCGCGCAACAAGAAACCCTGCGTCGCCCCCAGGCAGCGCATCACCGCGCAGGGGTCGAGATGGCGCTGCATATAGCGCCGCGCAGCAAGCGCCACCGCCACCGCAGCCAGCACGACGGTGAGCAAGGCCGACAAACCGAGAAACTTTTGCGCTCGATCGAGCGCCGTGCGAATTTCAGGACGGGCGTTCTGGGTGTCTTCGATTCGCTCGCCGTGCGTCAGTTGCCGCTCAATCGCACGCTGGAAGCCCTGCACCGCCCGTGGATCGCCGGCCAGCAGCAGGCGGTAAGCGACCCGGCTGCCCACCTGAATCAGGCCCGTCGCTTCCAGATCCGCAATATTCATCAACAGTCGGGGCGCGACGCTGAAAAAATTGATGCCGCGATCCGGCTCCAGCGTCAATACAGCATCGACTCGCAAGGAAGTTCGCCCGACGGCAATGCGATCACCCATCTGCACCGCCAGAGCCGACGCCAGCCGTTCGTCCACCCAGATCGCGCCAGCCGGCGGCACGCCGCTCGCTGGCGCATCGGCGACGTTAAGTGCCGGGGCGATGCGCAGTGCGCCGCGCAACGGATAACCGGGACCGACCGCCTTGATTTCAGCCAGTTGTGCGCGCAAGCCGCTTCCTTCACCCAGCGTCACCATACTCGGGAAGGTGCGTGTTTCAACCTGCTGCAAGCCCCGTGTCCGCGCCTCGGCGGCGATCGCCGGAGGCCATGGATGGTCGGCCGTCAGCAACAGATCGGCGCCGAGCAGCTGGTTGGCTTCGCGTTCAAGCGCTTGCCGCACACGATCCGTAAAAAAGCCGACGGAAGTCAGCGCCGCCACCGCAACGATCAGCGCCGCCGCCAGCAAGCGCAACTCGCCAGCGCGTGCGTCGCGGCGCAGCATGCGGAAGGCGAAGGTCAGGGATGCCATCCAATGAAGAACCAATTCAAACCTCTGCGGTAAATTCTTGTTTTTTCAAAAGCACTCAATCCAACTCACGCAGCCGCTCGACCGCCTCTTCGACACGGCGTACGGCGATCACCTCAATGCCGGCGATCGGCTGCTTCGGTTTATTGGCTTCGGGAATCATCGCGCGGGTAAAACCGAGCTTGGCCGCCTCCCTGAGGCGCTCCTGGCCGCGTGGCGCAGGCCGGATTTCGCCGGCCAGCCCAACCTCACCAAACACTATAAGTTTCGCTGGTAACGGCCTGTTTTTAAGAGAAGAAACAATCGCAAGCAAGACCGCCAAGTCGGCCGCTGGCTCGGTAATCTTGACGCCGCCAACGGCATTGACGAAGACATCCTGATCAAAACAGACGACGCCCGCATGGCGATGCAGAACCGCCAGCAGCATCGCCAGGCGCTGCGCTTCGAGACCAACGGTCAGCCGTCGGGCGTTGCCGTGCGACTGATCGACCAGGGCCTGAATCTCGACCAGCAAGGGGCGCGTTCCTTCTTGCGTGACCAGCACGCAGGACCCCGGAACATCCTGACCGTGTTGCGAGAGAAACAGTGCCGAAGGGTTGTTCACGCCCTTCAGCCCCTTGTCGGTCATGGCAAAAACGCCGATTTCATTGACCGCCCCGTAGCGGTTTTTTACCGCGCGGATCAGGCGGAAACTGGAATGCGTATCGCCTTCAAAATAAAGTACCGTATCGACAATGTGTTCGAGTACGCGCGGGCCGGCCAGCGAGCCTTCCTTCGTCACGTGACCGACGAGGATTACCGTAATCCCCGTCTGCTTGGCCAGCCGGGTCAGCTGCGCCGCACATTCACGCACCTGGGCGACCGACCCGGGTGCCGAGCTGAGTTGATCCGACCATAAAGTCTGGATCGAATCAATCACGGCGACTTGCGGTCGCTCGGACTGCAGTGTCGCGAGGATTTTTTCGAGGTTGATTTCGGCCAGCAGTTTGAGGTTCTTCGTATCGAGCGACAGCCGCCGGGCGCGCATGGCGATCTGCTGGCCGGATTCCTCGCCGCTGACATAGAGCACGTGATTGGCCCCCGACAACTCGGCAAGCGCCTGTAGCAACAAGGTACTCTTGCCGATCCCCGGGTCGCCGCCGATCAGTACCACGCCGCCAGCCACCAGCCCGCCGCCCAGCGCCCGGTCAAATTCGGAAACCCCGGTGGGCAGCCGGTCTTCTTCACGCGCCTCGATTTCCGAAAGCGTCTGCAATTTTGCGGTGCCGCCGAGGGCAGCAAAACGGCTATTGCTGCTCGCCACCGGCTCGGCAACCGTCTCGACCAGCGTATTCCAGACCCCGCAACCGGGGCACTGACCCTGCCATTTCGGTGCGCTGGCGCCGCATTCAGTGCATGAGTAAATGGTTTTTACCTTGGCCATAATCAGACCTCGACCACCGGCACGCGCTGCGCCAATGCGCAAAACAACTCGTAACTGATCGTCCCGGCGCTGGCCGCCACCTCATCGGCTGGCAAGCCATCGCCCCACAGGATCACCGGGCTATCGACGCCCGCCTCGGGGATTTCGGTCAGATCGCAAGCGAGCATATCCATGGATACCCGGCCCAGCGTTTCGGTGCGCTGACCGGCGACGAGAATGGGTGTGCCGCTCGGCGCGTGGCGCGGATAGCCATCGGCATAGCCGCAGGCGACGATACCGAGGCGCGTTGGCCGCTCGGCAACAAACAAGCCGCCATATCCGACGCGCTCGCCGACCGCTATCTCCTGCACGCCGACTATCCGGCTCGCCAGCGTCATGACCGGCTGCAAGCCGAGTTCTGCGGCCGACTCGTCACCAAACGGGCTGCTGCCGTAAAGCATGATGCCGGGGCGCACCCAGTCACGGGCTGTCTGCGGATGGCGCAGGATGGCCGCCGAATTGGCCAGCGAAACCGGGCACGACCAGCCCCCACTCATCTGGTCAAAACACGCCAGTTGCTGAGCGATCCCCCGCCCACCATCGGCTTCGGCAAAGTGTGTCATCAGCGTTACCGCACCGATCGCGGGCGACACCGCCAGTTCGCGCTGCGCCGCTGGCAGCTGTGCTGGCGTGATGCCAAGACGATTCATCCCGGTATTGAGCTTGAGATAAATGGACAAGCGTACCGGCAAGCCGGCATTGCGCAGCATGGCCAATTGCTCAAGGCAATGAACCACCGGGATCAGCCCGTATTCGGCGCATAGCGGAATATCTGCCGGCTCGAAGAAACCCTCAAGTAAAAGAATGGGCTGACGCATGCCGGCATCGCGCAAAGCAATCGCATCCGCCAGATCGAGCAGCGCAAAACCGTCGGCCACTTCGGCCAGCGCCGTGGCACTTCGCAGCAGACCGTGGCCATAGGCATTGGCCTTGACCACGGCCCATGCTTTTGCACTACCGGCATGACGTCGGGCAACCAGATAATTGTGGCGCAGCGCCGCGAGGTCAATGCGGGCGCGGATTGGACGAGGCATGGGACGAAAAACTCCTGAATATTCGACGGATCGATTGAAGCCTGAAATGCGGCAGCGTTATGAGGCGAGTTTAGCTGCTTCATGAGAATTTCGTGAGGCGTTTTGCAGCCAAAATATCTTCCTGGACGAGCAGGAAAGCAATACATGACGACTTTTCACTCACCTTCACTGCCAGCGAACTTCAACGCTTTTCCCCATGAGCTCGGATGATCTGGTTAAAATTCGCGGATCACAAGGGAGCAGGAAGCCATGCCGCTCGGCAGCAGCAAGAAGCATTCAGCAACATCGTTGCGCCCGCAGTACGGGGTAGCCTGGGTGGCCCTGGCGCTCAGTCTCGGCCTGACCTTTCTTGCCTGGCGGGCGACCGTCACCTACGTCAACAACCTGGCCGACAGCCGCTTTGAAGCGCGCACCAGCGAAGCGCACCGGACGCTCGACACGCACATCGTAGCGTACGGGCAGGCGCTGCGTTCGGCACAGGCTTATGTCGGCGTCACCGGCCAGCCATCACGGCAGAACTGGTTGCGTCTCCACGACAGCATGCGCTTTGCCGAGAGCTACCCTGGCTTCATCGGCATCGCCTACTTGCAGGTGTTTGCCGAACAGGAGCGCGCCAGGGCGCTGGCTGTCCTGAAGCAGAGCCATCCGGATTTCACCATTCGCCCACCCGGCGAGCGCGAGCACTATGCGGTGGTCAGCGCCTTCGAACCGGCCACGCCGCTGCATCAAAAAGCCATCGGATCGGACAGCTGGAGCGACCCGGAGCGACGCAGGACACTGGCGTCGGCGCGCGATAGCGGCGAGATACGGATTACCGGCATGGTCACGCTGGCGATGGACAAAGCGGAAGAAAAGCAACCCGGCTTCCTCATGTATCAAGCGGTATACCGGAGCGGTGCGCTGCCCGCCACGCAGGAGGAGCGCCAGCAGAAGCTGATCGGTTTTATTGTTGCGCCATTCCGGATCAGCACGGTGGCTGAACAGATTTTTCACACCGACGATGCCGGCATCGCCTCGCGTATCCATGACGCAACGGCAGGAGCCGGTGACACCATCCTTTATTCCAGCCATCCAGAGTTTGATTTTGGCAAGGCAAGTCGCCAGCGCGTGCTGCCCGTCAGTATCGGAGGCAAAACCTGGAATGTGCACTACGCCACCCTGCCCGAGTTCGATTCGGCCAATGATCTCTTCCAGCCGACGCGTTTGCTTGCCGGAGGCGTGCTGGTCAGCCTGCTGCTTTTCGTCATCGTCTGGTCGCTGACCTCAACCCGCACGCACGCCATCCGCATGGCACAGCACATGACCCACTCGCTGCGCGAAAAGGAGACCAAGCTGCGCGAGCTGTTTGCACAGGCGCCGCTGGCCATCTGGACCGTAGACCATGACGGGCGGATCCTCGAATGCAATGACAAGCTGGCTGAATATGCCGGTTCGAGTCGCGACAAAATCATCGGACTGAACATGATCGGTGAGCTGAATGATCAGTCCCTCGGCGAACAGATCCGGCGGGCTATTGCCGGTGAAACAGTGGTTTTCGAAAGCCCCTATTTTTCAACAACGGGGAATCGCAGTTCGATTTATCAGTTTCACTTCCAGCCAGTAATGCTGGATGGAGAGTTCGCCTTTGTCCTGGCTTTTGCCGAAGACATCAGCGCCCGCAAGGTAGCCGAAGCCCATGTTGCGCATCTGGCGCAGCATGACGCACTGACCGGTCTGGCGAATCGCTTGCTGCTCAAGGATCGGCTGCAACTCGCCATCACCACCGCCCAACGCACCCAGCGCACGCAAGCGCTACTGTTCATCGACCTCGATCGCTTCAAGGCAATCAACGATACGGTCGGCCATTCAGTCGGCGACTCCCTGCTGCTTCAAGTCGCCCTGCGTTTGCGCGAATGCGTGCGGGAATCGGACACGCTGGCTCGCGTTGGCGGCGACGAGTTCGTGATCCTGCTAACCAACCTGCTCAAGCCCGATGGCTGTCTGCCGGTCGCTGAAAAGGTAATTGCCGCCGTGGCACAGCCAATCAGTGTCGACAACCATGTTTTCAACATCTCCGCGTCGGTCGGCATCGCCATCTGGCCGACCGACGGCGCCGACGCCGAAACGCTCACGCGCAACGCCGATGTCGCGATGTATCACGCCAAGAACAGTGGGCGAAACAACTTTCAGTTCTTCACGCCGGAAATGAACACCCACGCGCTCGAAGCGATGGCGATGGAAGCAGCCTTACGCAAGGCACTGCTGCGCGACGAGTTTCTCTTGCACTTTCAGGCGCAGATCGATTTCGACAACGGCTGCATCATCGGCGCAGAATCGCTTGTCCGCTGGAATCATCCGGAACTCGGTCTGGTACCCCCGGGCAGATTCATCCCGATCGCCGAAGAGCGCGGCCTGATCGGCAAGCTCGGTGACTGGGTGCTGCATGCCGCTTGCCGGCAGGCGGTCGCCTGGAGAGACGCGGGCATTCCGCTGGTGCCGATTGCCGTCAACATCTCGGCGCTCCAGTTCAAGGAAGGCGCCTTGCGCGACAGCGTGCTTTCCGCACTCAACGAAACCGGCCTGGCCCCCGAATACCTCGTGCTCGAAATCACCGAAAGTGTCGTGATGGACGATGTCGATCAGGCCATCACGGTGCTGAGCGAGTTGCGGGAAATGGGAATCGCCATCGAGATCGACGATTTCGGCACCGGATACTCCTCACTCTCCTATCTCAAACGCCTGCCCATTCATCGACTGAAAATTGATCAGTCTTTCGTGCGTGACCTGACAACAGATCAGGATGATGCCGCGATCATTGGCGCAATTATCAGCATGGCCAAGAGCCTCAAACTGGAAATCATCGCCGAAGGCGTGGAAACCAGTGCGCAAGCCGCGTTTCTGCATGCTCAGGGCTGCCGGGCAATGCAGGGTTTCTTCTTTTCACGACCGCAGCCGGCGGATGAATTCGCCGCCACACTGAGCAAAAAAATCATCTTGCCGGAAAAGAGCTGAACTCCCGACGGGCGACCTCGCACGACCCGGCGCTTCCCGCTCCCGTCGCTTTTGGCTTGCTAACCGGACTTATGCCTTTCGTGGTATAAAACCACCACCTAAAAAAGATGTCCTCCGACGATGCCCTTCGGCTTTTACATCATCATGGCAGCGCAGTTTTTTTCCGCGCTTGCCGACAACGTCCTGCTTATTGCATCGATCGCTGCCCTGCGTGAAATGCAGGCACCAAGTGAATACGAGCCGCTACTGAAGACTTTCTTCACGCTCTCGTATGTTCTTCTGGCCGCCTTTGTCGGCGCTTTTGCCGACTCGATGCCCAAATGGCGCGTCATGCTCATCAGCAACACGATCAAGATTTTCGGTTGCGGCATGATGTTTTTCGGCAGCCATCCGCTGCTCGCCTACGCGGTAGTCGGCCTCGGCGCGGCGGCTTACTCCCCGGCCAAATACGGCATCCTTACCGAATACCTGCCGCACCGCCTGCTGGTTGTTGCCAACGGTTGGATTGAGGGTCTGACGGTCGGCGCGATCATCCTCGGCGTCGTCATCGGCGGTATGCTGATCAAACCCGGCGTCGCCGAAACATTGCTGGCCTTCGACTTCCCTTTGATTCAGACCGGTGTCGATACGGTCGGCGAAATGGCGCTTTGCTTCGTCGCGGTGTTCTACGTGCTGGCGGCGCTCTTCAACCTCTACATTCCGGATACCGGCGTCGATCACAAGGTATTGAAAAAGAACCCCTTCTATCTGGTTCACGAATTCGGCCACTGCCTGGTACTGCTCTGGCGTGACAAACTGGGACAGATATCACTGGCGGTCACCACGCTGTTCTGGGGTGCCGGGGCGACGTTGCAGTTCATCGTAATCAAATGGGCGGAAATGTCATTGCAGCTCGACCTCTCCAAATCAAGCATGCTGCAAGGTGTCGTGGCCATCGGTGTTGCCTTGGGCGCAGTGATCGCCGCCAAGATGATCACGCTGCGCAAATCGGTCCGCGTCATCCCGCTCGGCATTGCCATGGGCGTCATCGTGCTGGTGATGAATTTTGTTACGGAACTATGGATCGCCGTACCGCTGCTTATTCTCATCGGCGGCTTGTCGGGTTTCTTTGTCGTACCGATGAACGCGCTGTTGCAGCACCGCGGGCACATCCTGATGGGCGCCGGCCACTCGATTGCCGTGCAGAATTTCAACGAAAACCTGTCGATCCTCGCAATGACCGGCCTCTACTACGCGATGGTCAAAGCGGATATGTCGATCTATGTCGTCATTACCCTGTTCGGTCTCTTTGTCAGCTGTGCCATGACGCTCGTCCAACGCAAGCATGAAGACAACCAACGCAAGCACGACGACGTGATCCACCTCGACGACAACGCGCATCACTGAGGGTTGTCAAGCCGCTTCACACCGGCCACAAAACGCGCCAACGTTTGCGATAAAACCCCACGCGGTATCGTCACATCGATCAGTTGAAAACGGCCACGCGTCGCGATTGCCTTATCCAGCGCCGCTTTCAATTCGCCACGTGTCGTAACGCGCACGCCATCGCCGCCCATGCCTGCCGCCATTTCGGCAAAGCCCCAGTGACCGAGGTCATTGAACGCGGACTCAGGCTGGAAAGTGCGCAACATTTCCCAACTGGCATTATTGAACAGCAAGACGATCGGATCCCAACCGTAACGCGGACAGTTGCCGAGTTCCCAGCCGGTCATCTGAAATGCACCGTCGCCAACCAGAATCAATGGCCGTTGTCCGGTCGCGGCCTGTAGCCCGAGACCGGCTGGCACGCCGAAACCCATCGTCGCGTAGTAGCCCGGCGCAACCAGCGCGGTATGCTCGATATCCATCGCAGTGAACAGGCAGTCGCCGACGTCGCAAGCGATCGGCAACTTGCCGTGCTCCGCCATCAGATCGTTCACGGCGGTGGCGATATCGGTCGGCGTAATCGTCGCCGCATCGGCAATCAGCCCCCGCGGGAAAGCATGACGTTTCAGCGGGAATGGCTTCTCGACAACATCGACGCGCGCCAGCAGGCCATCGACCAGCGCCGACAGCGACACTTTCGGATAGGTGTGATAGCCCATCGTTACCTGACCATTCAGTGCCTGAATCGTTTTTCGCAGATCGATTTTCTTCTCGGAAACCGCAAAGTTGGTGTCGCAAACGATCACGCCGAGCAGAAACAGGCCGTCCGAATTTTCAACGAGCTGCGTTACCTCGGGCAAGCCAGCGGCGCCCATGTAGGTACCGACCAGCGGCGCATCGGCATCGGCCAGCAGGCCGCGCCCCATGAAACTCGTCACCACGGGCAGGCCGAGCCGGCGGGACAGTTCGGCAACCTTGCTCTCCAGCCCGAAACGGCGCACCTCGACCCCCGCCATCAGCACGGGTGCCGTGGCACGCGACAAGCGCTCCAGAATTTCCACGACGCAGGCATCCAGCGCTTCCTGATCGACAAGCAGCGCGGCCTCCCTGACCACCGGCGCGCAGGGCTCGCCAACCATATCGCGCGGCAGCTCGATATACACCGGCTGCGAGTAGCGCAGGCAATTGGCCAGCACGCGCGCGATATCGGCTGGCGCACGCCTGGCATCATCGAGCCGCACCTGATCACAGGTGATCTCCCTGAAAATCTGAAACTGCGAATCGAGCGTTCTGGCCTGATGGTGCAGGAGCAGCCCCGAGCGCGACTCACCCTTGCCAGGCCCGCCGGACAGCACCACCAGCGGAGATTTCTCGGCATAGGCCGCGGCCACTGAATTGACCATGTTGAGCGCACCTGCCCCATAGGTGACGGCGGCCACCCCGAGGCTGCTATTGATACGCGCCGAAGCATCGGCGGCAAAACCCACGCCAGGCTCATGCGACAAGGTATATAGCGGCAGGATCTGCGACTCTTCGATGATGCGAAAATAAGGCAGCGCGAAATCGCCGGGAATGCCGAAAATCTGGCGCGCACCGTGCGCCTTGAGCGCGTGCAGCAGGGACTCAGTGAGATTCATGCGCAGTCAAAGAACGATGGGCGCATCGGGCAACTCGTTCGTCCCGCCGCCGGTTGATGGATCATGCTCGAGCAAAGCTTCAGTAATTTCAGCCAGTGCCGCAAGTGAACCCGCTTCAAATCGCTCCTCGCGAAACGCCAGTTCCATACGGCGACAGACCGCAGACCAGAACGCCGGCCCGACCCGGGCGTCGATTCCACGATCGGCAACGATTTCGACGCGCCGGTCGATCAACTGCAGATAGATCAGGACGCCGCTGTTGTGCTCGGTATCCCACACCCGAAGTTTTGAAAAAAGCTCGATGGCGCGCGCGCGCGGCGACTGGCCCCGCAACAGGCGGGAAAGCGGGAGATTCGCTTCCACAACGAAGCGCAACTCACCCTGATGGCGCTTCTCGGAGCTGCCGATCGCCCGTTCAATGGCCAGGAGCATGGATTTCGGAAAGGCGCGCAGCACCCACCAGTGGGGCAACAGCAAATGACGAAACATCCGGACTATCTGCATCACCAATCTCCCGAGGCGCCGCCGCCACCAAAGCCGCCTCCGCCTCCGGAAAAGCCGCCGGAACTGCTGGAACCACCGCCCCACGAACCGCCACCGGATGACCAGCCGCGCCCGGAACTGCCGACGATCAGCGAAATAATAAAGAGAAGTAAGCCAATCAAGCCGGCGACCAGCATCGAGGAAAGGACTAGCCAGGCAATCACCCCTGCCGCCCCGCCGACCATCCCGGCGCCCAGGAAACGGCCAAAGATGGCGCGCAAAAAGCCGCCGACGACAAAGACAAGAACGAAGCCGCCAAAAATCAGCAGGCTGATACTGTCTTCGGAACCGGCAGGCGCCGATCCCGCATCTGCCTTTGCCTTGGCCGGCGGCAAAGCCTCACCGCCAACCACCCGAATCACCACATCGAGCCCCGCGTCGATGCCCCCGTAGAAATCGCCCTGCTTGAAGCGCGGCGTAATTTGTTCGCTGATGATGCGCTTGGCCGTCGCGTCGTTGAGCGCACCTTCCAGCCCGTAGCCGACCTCAATCCGCAGCTTCTTGTCCTGCTTGGCGATGACCAGCAGCACGCCATCGTCGACGCCCTTGCGCCCCAGCTTCCACGCCTCGGCTGCCCGGATTGAATACTGCTCAATGGTTTCTGGTTTGATGGTCGGCACCAGCAGAACGGCGATTTGCGCGCCCTTCCCGGCTTCGAAGGCAGCGAGTTTGGCTTCCAGCCGGGCACGCTCGTCGGCTGACAGGGTGCCGGTCTGATCGGTGACGCGCGCACTGAGTTGCGGAACAGCCTGCAATTCCTGCGCGCCGGCAAACGCCCCCGCCGCCAGCAGGAAGAGAGCTGCCAGCCATGCCAGAACGCGAACGCCCGGCAGATGCATGGTTCAATAGCCGGGAGGTGGTGCGCTCTTCCCTGCGTCGGCAGGCGCGGCGCGCTTTGCCGCAGGGGCCGGCGCAGAAAAGTCGACCTTCGGCGCAACCGAAATCGCCTTCTCGTTCTCAACGCTGAAATTCGGCTTGACCTGATAGCCGAAAGCCATCGCCGTCAGGTTGTTGGGAAAGGTGCGTACCGAAACGTTATAGGCTTCAACCGACTTGATGTAACGATTACGCGCCACGGTGATACGGTTCTCCGTACCTTCAAGCTGCGCCTGCAGATCCCGGAAGGAAGCGTCGGCCTTCAGGTTCGGGTAGTTCTCGGCAACCACCAGCAAGCGCGACAGCGCGCTGGAAAGCCCCGCTTGCGCTTGCTGAAACTTGGCAAAAGCCTCGGGGTTGTTGATCAGTTCCGGCGTTGCCTGGATACCGCCGACTTGCGCGCGCGCTTGCGTCACCTGGGTCAGCACATCCTTCTCGTGGCTGGCGTAGCCCTGTACCGTACTCACCAGATTGGGCACCAGATCGGCCCGCCGCTGGTACTGATTAAGCACCTCCGACCACGCCGACTTGATCGCCTCGTCGCCCGTCTGAAAGCTGTTGTAGCCGCAGCCGGAAAGCAGGCTGACAAGGAGGGCAAGTACCGCAAGAATCCTGATGCGCATGACCGTTTCCTTTGCAGGGGGTTGAACAAGACGACGTCTAAATGGAGACATTCTCCGCATTTGCAAGCCCGCTCGCCCTCGCCTCGCGCATCAACGCACGGGCGCGGCACAGATCCTCCCAGGCCTTGGCCTTGTCGGGCAGCGTACGCAGCAGGTAGGCCGGATGGTAAGTCACGACAACCGGGATCGACCGCTCGCCATCGCGGTATTCGAAAGGCTTGCCGCGCAGGCTGCCAAGCAAGCCCTCGGAGCCGAGCAGCGCATGCACGGCGGCGCGACCAAGCAGAACGATCACCTTAGGCTGGAGCAGCGCGATCTGGCGCTTGAGATAGGGCGTGCAAGCCAGTATCTCAGCGGCTTCCGGCGCATGGTTGCCGGGCGGATGGCACTTTACCGCGTTGGCGATATAAACGTCTTCGCCACGCTTCAGGCCAATCGCCGCCAGCATTGCGTCGAGCAGCTTGCCCGCCGGGCCGACAAAGGGCTCGCCACGCACATCTTCTTCGGGGCCGGGGCCCTCACCGACGAACAGCCAGTCAGCCGAGCGCTCGCCAACGCCCAAAACGGCCTGCTGACGCTCCTCGCAAAGCCGGCAGGCGCGGCAATCTTCGACACTCTGCTGCAACTCATCCCAGCTCATGCCGGCGATCTGCTCCGGGCGTTCGGCAGTGCCTGCGACAAGCGCACGCTTGACCTGAACCTGCGGCATCTGGACCGGCGTAACAGGCGACGCCTCGACAGGCTCGTCGACAAGCATCGACTCTGCGCCGCGCAGAACCGAAGGATTATCACGCAGCTTCCATTGCGGCGACAGCCCCATCTCGTGCAGCATCTGTTCGCGACTGATTGTCATGCCTTGAGTTCCACCAGTGGATGGGTCAGAACCAGCGCGTCTTCGCGACCTTGCGCCGCAGGATAATAGCCGCGCCGCACGCCGATCTGCTGAA
>CAJAHZ010000302.1 GCA_903939665.1 uncultured Pseudomonadota bacterium
GAAGATGCCGATGCCGGCGTAAGTTAGCGTTTTTTCGGTGTCGTTTGCGGCATGTTTTAACCGGTCACCGTCGAGGCAGAAGTCGCCGCCGGCATGGTGCGGCGGGTTGTCGACAAAAACGAGGTGTGCAAGCTGTGGGCCGAGGGCTTCGGCGCGGGTTTTGGCTTGCGCTACGTTCCAGTCGCACCAGATGTCGCCATTGATCACCAGAAACGGTTCTTCACCCAGTAGCGGCAGCGCGTGTGTGATGCCGCCAGCCGTCTCGAGCGCGCCGGGTGGTTCGGGCGAGTAGTCGATGTGGAGACCGAATTGCTTGCCGTCGCCGAGCGCCGCTTCTATCTGCGCGCCGAGGTGGGCGTGGTTGATGACGATTTGGCGAAACCCCGCTGCGGCGAGCCGTTCCAGGTGCCAGGCGATAAGCGGTTTGCCGCCAGCGCGCAACAAGGGTTTGGGCGTGCTGTCGGTGAGCGGTCGCATGCGTTCGCCGCGGCCGGCGGCGAGGATCATGGCTTTCATTAAGCGGCGGTCTTCCGGCGGCGCATCAAAAGGTGTAGCCGATTTCTGGCTGCTTGTTTTCAAGCTGGTCGAACAGGCGTGCCAGGGGGCGCAGGTCGAGGTAACGTTCGCAGGTCTGGCGCAGGTAGGCCATCACCGTCGGCATGTCTTGCAGGTAACCGTCCTTGCCGTCGCGATGGCTAAGGCGGGCGAAGATGCCGAGCACCTTGAGCTGCCGCTGTGCGCCCATCCACTCGTAGTCGCGGTAGAAGTCGTGGAAGTCGGCATGTACCGGCAGTCCGGCCTTGCGCGCCATTTCCCAGTAGCGGATGACAAAGTCGAGTTCCTGGTCCTCCTCCCAGTGGATATAGGCGTCGCGGTAGAGCGAGGCGAGGTCGTAGGTGATCGGGCCGTAGACGGCGTCCTGAAAGTCTAGGATGCCGGGGTTGTCCGGGAATGTGGAAACCCCGTTTTCACCAGAAACCATCAGGTTGCGCGAGTGGTAGTCGCGGTGCACGAAAACCTGCGGTTGCGCGAGGTTGTTGGCGAGGATCTTGTCGAAAACCGAGCGTAGGGTGGCTTGCTGAGTTTCGTCGAGCGTGATGCCGAGGTGACGTGCGACGTACCAGTCTGGGAAAAGCTGCAACTCGCGTTCGAGCAGGGCGCGGTCGTACTCGGGCAGCACCCCGGGCCGGCTGGCGCGCTGGATGGCAACGAGCGCGATGTTGGCGTCGCGATAGAGCTTGGGCGCTGTTGTTTCGTTGAGGGCGCTCAGATAGGTCGTGCTGCCCAGGTCGGAAAGCAGCAGGAAGCCCTGCGCCAGATCTTCAGCGTGAACTGTCGGGACGTGCACGCCAGCTTCGTGGAGCAGCGCGGCGACCTTCAGGAAGGGGCGGCAATCCTCGTGCTCCGGCGGGGCGTCCATGGCGATGCGTGTTGTTCCGTCGGGCAAGGTCACGCGGAAGTAGCGTCGGAAGCTGGCGTCGGTCGAAGCTGGCTCGATTTGATAGTCTTGCCCGGGAAACTGGCGTGTTAACTGGGTGCTGAGCCAGTCGCGTAGCAGCATAGTTCGCGGCATGCCGCTTCTCCTTGGTCGATGATGCTAAAATGCTGCGATTTTACCACTCGCTCTGCTGGCCGTAGCTTGCCAGCGAATATCAAGAGTTAGTTCCCGGAACTCCTTAATGCCGCATTTGCCACGCAAACCGCTGACTGTGCTTGTCTGTTGTGAGCTGTTCGCCCTCGCCGGTGGTTTCGTCGCGGATGCGCAGGCGCAGTCAATGCAGCCTTTGCGCGTTGATCCGGTTCTTCTTGGTTTGCCCCCGGCGCCACCGCCACCGCCTCCGGTCGCGACTCCCGCGCCAGCATCGCCAGCCCCTGTTCAAGAATCGCCGCGCGCCGAGGTGAAGCCGGTGGAGGCGCCTGCGGTCGAGTTGCGCGCCAGCGAGCCTGCTGATGTGCCGCAAGCTTCGGTCAGCAAGGGTAAATCGAGAAAGGCTTCGCCAAACGAAATTCCGGCGCGTGCTGTCGCGCCTGCTGCCCCACCGGAGGTGCTGAAGCCTTCGCCCGCACCCATGCCGGTTGAGCCGTTGCCGGTCGTCACTGTCGTCCCGGCGGGGCGGTCGCGTGATGACGAGAGCCGCGCTACGCCAAAGGCAGTCATCGAACCGCAAGCTCAGCCGGTTCCTGCGCCGGTAACCCGTGCGGCCCCGCCTTCGTCAAGCACGCAAGCTGCGCCCGTTAACGGTTCTGGCAGCGTGGCAAAGATGGCGCCCGGTACGTTGCCTGCTTTGCAGGTGCACCCGGGTCTGCTTGGTGAGCCCGTTCCGTCAGCGCCGGTTCCATCGGTTGCGGCACGCGTGCCAGCCGAGCTTCCAAGTGCGCCTGTGGCCGTTCAGGCCACTCCGGCGCCGCGTGTGTCCCAGCCTCCGCCTGCCGTCCAGGTTGCGGCGCCTGCGCCGGTCCTTCCGAAGGCGGCTAGCGTGGCCAAGATGACGCCGGGAACGCTGCCCGCTTTGCAGGTGCACCCGGGTCTGCTTGGCGAGTCGGTTCCGTTGGCTGCCGGTGGGCCGGCGGTTTTATCGGCGGATACCCGGCCGCCGCTGGTGGCCGCGACCGGCCCTCGTGATGAGGAGGAGGTGCCTGATGCCGCTCCGGCCTTGTCCTTGCGCTTGGCTTCGAAGATGGTGCCGCCGCCGGCCGAGAGCGATGTGCCGCGCCCCGTGTTCATTAGCGCGCAACGCATGTCGGGAACTGTCGAGCGCGAGCTTCGGGCAGAAGGCGACGCCGAATTGCGCAAGATCGGTGGCATAGCCAACGCCGATCAGATGACTTACTGGCCGGTCGATGACGAGCTTGAGGCGGTCGGCAATGTGCGATTGCAGCAGGGTGAAGATATTTATAGCGGGCCGAAGCTGCGGCTGAAGCTCGAAGAAAAAGTCGGTTTCTTTGAACAGCCCACGTATTACATCAAGCGGCTACCCAAGCCGTTGCCAGGCGAGGCGTCGAGAGCCGGCGTTGATGGGGATGAATCCGATTCCGGTTTTGCTGCGCCCCGGGCGTTACAGACAAAGAGCGCTGCGCCGGTTCTCGGCATGTCTGCTTTTGCCGCAGTAGCGACGGTCAAGGATAAATCCAAGGCGGTAAAAACGGCGACAGAAGCGCGCGGCGAGGCTGAACGCATCGACTTCGAAGGTGAAAACCAGATTCGCGTCACGTCGGGTACCTACACCACCTGCAAGCCAGGCGATGATGGCTGGTATGTCTCAGCCAGCGACCTCAAGCTGGACTACGACCGGGAAGTCGCAGAGGGGAAAGATGGCAAGGTCTACTTCCTCGGTGTGCCGATTCTCTATTCGCCATGGCTGTCTTTCTCGCTGAACAATGAGCGCAAGTCCGGCTTCCTGTCGCCGACTTTCGGATCGACCAGTCGGAGCGGTCTCGAGTTGACGCTGCCGTATTACTGGAACATCGCGCCGGATATGGATGCGACCATTTCGCCGCGCGTGTTGACCAAGCGCGGCACGCAACTGAATACCGAGTTCCGTTACCTTGATCCGGCCTATAGGGGGCAGGCGCGCGTCGAGTTGTTGCCGGACGACAAAGGGCAAAATGGTGAAAACCGTTATGGCGTTTCC
>CAJAHZ010000303.1 GCA_903939665.1 uncultured Pseudomonadota bacterium
AAAGCCGTCCGCAAGGAACAGGCTTTTGTCGCCGTCATCGGCATGCGGGTCGATGCGCGAACGAGGGCTGCCGGCGAACTTGATCGTTTTCTGTCGTCCTACGAGTTGCCGGTGCTTGCTCATCTGCGCGATACGCAGCTTTATGTGCAGGCGGCGGCCAACGGCCTGACATTGTTCGACCTGTCCGCTTCACGCGCCGAAAAGGACCTTGAGCAGTGGCAGCCGATCATTGACTGGGTCAATCAGGGCGTCTGAGAGTGTATATACGATGACATCCGCTCTGACTGACGACGAGATCGACGATCGCTTTTTTGTTTTTGGCGAGAAGCAGATTATTGCCACGCTTGGGCAATTCATTTATCAGAGCATCCCTGTCTCTGTCCTGTTTGACGAAGGCAAGGATTTTATTCTGACCACTTTGCTCGAGGCGCGGCCCGAGTCGCTCATTTTCGATCTGGGCGGTGATGCGAGGGCAAACCAGCGGCTGTTGAAGTCGGCCTCGTGTGTTTTTGTAACGGCGGTCAATGGCATCCGGGTTCAGTTTTCGTCGTCAGGCCACGTCAAACAAGTGCGCTGGGGCGATGCCGATGCGTTGGCAATCAAATTGCCGACACGGGTGCTGCGTCTTCAGCGCCGGGAAGCCTACCGAATAGCAACGCCGGTCGTTAACTTTGTCGCCGCCCAACTGCAAGCCATTCAGCATGGCGTCGCTTGCAGTGAGCGGGCGCCAATTCACAATGTCAGTGTTTTTGGTTTTTGCGCCCTATTTTCCCGGCGTCCTGACCTGGAACCGGGGCAGCCGATTGTCCGCATCACCTTTACCTTGCCTGAGCGACACGTTATTGAAGGCGAGGGTGTGGTTCGCCACGTGACCGAATTTCCCGATGCTTCGGGCAAGCCGACTTATCGCGTGGGTGTGGCCTTCAAGGATTTGCCGAGATCAATGGAGATTGCAATTCAGCGATACATCATTGAGCTTGAGCATGCTCGGCGCAGTATGTCTTTGGATTAGCCGGCCAACAGACCATTGCAGCGCCTTGTTTTTCTGGCCGTGCGCAGCAGCGGCCAACCGGTGTGAGGTGCCGGCATGCCGCCAGGTGTGCCGATGGCCAGGTCAGCCCGGCCGGTAACATTTGGTTTTTGCAAAGGAGCGATTGATGATTCAGCTTCGACCCAGTGCGTCACGCGGCTTTGCCGACCACGGCTGGCTGGTGGCGCGCCACAGCTTTTCGTTTGCCGACTATTACGATCCTGCCGAAATGGGCTGGGGCGTGCTGCGCGTCATCAACGAGGATCGTGTTGCGCCGGGCAAGGGCTTCGCCACGCACGGACATCGCGACATGGAAATCGTCACCTATGTCATTGAGGGCGCGCTTGAGCATCGCGACAGTCTGGGCAACGGCGAGGTGATCCGCCCCGGCGAGGTGCAGCGCATGAGTGCCGGCAGCGGGGTTCGGCACAGCGAATTCAATCCGTCCTCGAGCGAGGCGACGCACCTTCTGCAGATATGGATCGAGCCGCGCGAACTTGGCATCGCGCCGGGCTACGAGCAGCAGGCGCTGGCTCCTGGCGAGAATGTCTGGCGACTGATTGCCTCGCCCGATGCAGCACGCGGCAGCACGCTGATTCATCAGGATGCCAGCCTGTATGCGGCATGTCTGGCGAGCGGAGCGGTGCTCGATTACGTGCTCGACCCTGCCCGTCTGGCCTACGTTCATTTGGTGCGCGGCGAACTTCTGCTCAACGGGCTGCCAATGCGGGCGGGTGATGGCGCCAAAATCGCCAGCGAATCCGCGCTGCGTTTTGCCGCTGGCGAAGACAGCGAAGTGCTTTTGTTTGATCTTCCGCACTGATTTCCGGCGGCTGATCAGATGTCGACATCGATGGCGTGTGGCGACGCCTGCTCCAGATCGTCGTAGGGCGTGTGGACATGGGTAAAAAGGGGAAGCTGCTCCGCTGCCGGCAGCGTTTTGTCGATTGGCGCTGCTCCACCTTGCAGTAGCGGTGAGGGCAGGAGGAACTCCTTGATGTCCAGCCATTTCACCTCGCCGCGCGGCAGGGACGAAAACAGTTCGTTGGCTGTTTCCTGAGAGAGTCTTTCGGCGCGGTTTTCCTCCACCACGAAAACGGCGCATTCAAATTGGCAGCCGTGCGCCTCGAGAATCTCGCTGCGGTCGTGCACCGCCAGCATGGCGTTGTGCAGGCCAAGTTTGCTGGCCGGATGAACCGAGTAGTCGAGCCAGCGTCGTTCGCCACGCCGCTCCCGATGTTCTGCGGGGAGGAGGGACGACCAGTAGCGCACGGTGAATTTCATGGGTTGGCCAAGGGTAAGCAGATTGTGACGGCTTGTTTGCTGGCGTTGCCAAATGCTCATGTGACAGCCCATTCTCCGCCACAGGCCATGGCCTGTCCATGTGCGGGTGCGCGGGCCGCGACTTGGCGCTCGAATATCGGCATGCCGAACGCGGATCATCTCGTTCGGCATGCCGCGTCGGGGTAAAATGGCCGGATGCCTGAAACACCCTTTATCCATCTTCGCCTGCACAGCGAATACTCCGTTACCGACGGCATTGTCCGTCTCGACGACGCCGTGGCTCGTGCCGCCGCCTGCAGCATGCCCGCCTTGGCCTTGACTGACTTGGTGAATTTTTTCGGGCTGGTCAAGTTTTATTCCGCGGCGCGTGGCAAGGGGATCAAGCCGGTGCTTGGCTGTGATGTTTTCATCGCCAACGAGGCCGATCCCGATCGCCCCTGTCGCCTGTTGCTGCTCTGCCGCTCGCGGCAAGGCTATCTGCAGCTCTGCGAACTGCTGTCGCGGGCCTATCTGGCGCCACGCGTCCGGGGGCGGGCCGAGATCACCCGCCAGATGCTTGTCGATGTCGGTGTTGATGCGCTGATCGCCCTGTCGGGGGCTGCCGGTGGCGATGTGGGTGAAGCGCTGTTGCAAGGCAGTCGCGAGCAGGCGATTAGTCGCGCACGCGCCTGGGAAGCGCTGTTTCCCGGCGCTTTCTATCTTGAGGTGCAGCGTTACGGGCAGGCGCAGCAGGATGCGCTCGTCTCGGCGACCGTTGATCTGGCTGCCGAACTCGATCTGCCGCTGGTGGCCACGCACCCGATCCAGTTTCTCGAGCGCGATGATTTCAAGGCGCATGAAGCGCGTGTCTGTATCGCCGAAGGTTACATGCTCGGTGATGCACGGCGGCCGAAGATTTACACCGAAGAGCAGTACTTCAAGTCGCCCGACGAGATGGCGGCGCTGTTCGCCGACCTGCCCGAGGCGCTCGCAAATTCGGTCGAAATCGCCAAGCGCTGCAATCTGCAGATCACGCTTGGCAAGAACTATCTGCCCGATTTTCCAACGCCCGACGGCATCACGCTGGACGACTTTCTTTGCCTGGAAGCGGCTGCCGGCCTTGAGCGACGTTTGCAGCAGCTATTCCCCGATGCGGCAGAGCGCACTGCGCAACGCCCGGCCTACGACGCGCGCCTGAAAATCGAGACCGACACCATCGTGCAGATGGGCTTTCCCGGCTACTTCCTGATCGTTGCCGACTTCATCAACTGGGCCAAGAACAACGGCGTGCCGGTCGGCCCCGGTCGCGGTTCTGGCGCGGGTTCGGTGGTCGCCTACGCGCTCGGCATTACCGATCTCGACCCCTTGCGCTACGCGCTGCTGTTCGAGCGCTTTCTCAACCCCGAGCGGGTCTCGATGCCTGACTTCGACATCGACTTCTGCCAGGACAACCGCTGGCGCGTCATCGAATACGTGCGCCAGAAATACGGCGCGGGCGCGGTATCGCAGATCGCCACCTTCGG
>CAJAHZ010000304.1 GCA_903939665.1 uncultured Pseudomonadota bacterium
ACCCCAGGCGCGGCAGACGATGGAGATCGCCAAACTGATCGACGTATCCGCCTGCATCGGCTGCAAGGCCTGTCAGGTGGCGTGCATGGAGTGGAACGACGTGCGCGACGAAGTCGGTTCGTGCACCGGCGTTTATGACAATCCGATCGACCTCACCGAGAACTCATGGACGGTCATGCGCTACTCGGAAGTCGAGCAGAACGGCAAGCTGGAGTGGCTGATCCGCAAGGACGGCTGCATGCACTGCGCCGATCCGGGCTGCCTCAAAGCCTGCCCGGCGCCCGGCGCAATCATCCAGTACAGCAACGGCATCGTCGATTTCCACCAGGAAAACTGCATCGGCTGCGGCTATTGCGTCACCGGCTGCCCGTTCAACGTCCCGCGCATCTCGAAAACGGACAGCAAGGCGTACAAATGCACGCTCTGCTCCGATCGCGTTGCGGTCAATCAGGCGCCGGCCTGTGCGAAGGCCTGCCCGACCGGAGCGATCCAGTTCGGCGCCAAGGAGGACATGAAGGACTATGCCGCGAAGCGCGTCACCGACCTCAAGGAGCGCGGTTTCGACCAGGCCGGGCTGTACGATCCGCAAGGCGTTGGCGGTACGCACGTGATGTACGTGCTGCACCACGCCGACCAGCCGAACCTCTACGCCGGCCTGCCGGCCAACCCGTCGATCAGCCCGCTGGTCTCGCTCTGGAAAGGCTTTTCCAAGCCGCTCGCCACGCTCGCGCTGGCCGGCATCGCACTGGGCAGTCTGTTCCATTACGTGACCAAGGGTCCGAACGAGGTCTCGAAAGAGATCGAGGACGAGATTGAACGGGAAGACAGCGAAAAGGAGGCAGCAAAATGATCCGCGATCCGAAAGACCTGAAACGTTACGAGCCGGCCGAACGGGCCAACCACTGGGTCGTGGGCATCAGCTTCATCCTGCTCGCCCTCTCCGGCCTGGCCTTCTTTCACCCGGCGTTTTTTCCGCTCACCCAGTTGTTCGGCGGGCCGGTCTGGGCGCGCATTCTTCACCCCTTCCTCGGCGTGTTGATGGCGCTGTCGTTCGTTGCCATGTTCCTGCGCTTCAAGCATCTCAACGCAATAACACCGGCCGACAAGGAGTGGCTGGCCAAGGCGAAAAACATGATCGACGGCAACGATCACGACATGCCGGAGCAGGGCAAGTACAACGGCGGCCAGAAAGTGATGTTC
This sequence comes from uncultured Pseudomonadota bacterium, assembly GCA_903939665.1. Lineage (GTDB taxonomy): Bacteria > Pseudomonadota > Gammaproteobacteria > Burkholderiales > Rhodocyclaceae > CAJBIL01. The sequence goes on from CAJAHZ010000304.1 coordinate 1,201, forward strand.
TGGGCACTGGCCGTATGCATGCTGCTGATGACCGTATCGGGCCTGTTCATCTGGCGCGCTTACTTCGGCTTTGACATCACGCTCATCCGCATGGGCGCCGTGATTCATGCTGCTGCGGCCGCCATGATGATTGGCCTGATTATGGTGCACGTCTACGCCGCGATCTGGGTCAAGGGAACGATTCGCGCCATGTGGTACGGCACCGTCACCCGAGGCTGGGCCAAGCAGCATCACCGTGGCTGGTATCGCCAGATGACCGGCAAGTGATTTTGTCTTGCGTTTGAACCGACCCGCGGCGACACTTCGCTGCGGGTCATTTTTTTGTTGGAACCATGGATATCAAGCCGATCAATTTTCAGGCACCGACCGAGGAAGCACCGATTTTTCTGCTGCCGGTCAAAACCCGTGTCTTCGCCGAACGCGCCGAACGCTTCAACACCCTCGCCAAGGGGCATACCCTTGAAGACTGGCTGCGCTTTCTTGGCCGGCTCAGCGCGGCCCAGCACGCAGCGTTGCAGGCCCTGCCCGCATTGCCCTTACCCGACGCATCCGCCCTTGAACTGGCGCAACAACACGGCATGCCGCCGCTCAACGCCGCCTCGCAGCTTCGCCCCGCTGTCTGGCGCGATGTCCTGAAACAAATCGCCAGCAAACTTGAGGCCGACGCGCCGGAGACTGCGCGCGCCATGCTGCAGTCGCTGCGCGACACCCCGGCCGCAGCGCTGGAGAAGCTCGCCGACGATTTGCTCAAAGGCAACCCGGACCCGCGCGATGCTGCCGAACTGACGATTGTTGCTGCCGCCCTGCAGGTCGTCTGGACGGCACTCGCCGCGCAGCTTTCCAGCGCGGCGCTGCAACAACTCGATACGCACGGCGTATGCCCTTGCTGCGGCAGCCTGCCGGTCGGCAGCATTGTCCGCCTCTCGCCGGCGGTGAACAATCTGCGCTACCTGCACTGCGCGCTGTGCAACACCGAGTGGAACATGACCCGCGCCGTTTGCAGCGCCTGCGATACCGACCAGAGCGTGGCTTACCAGCAGCTTGAAGGCGTCGAAGGCGAAGCGGTCAAAACGCCCGGTGCGATGCGTGCGGAGACTTGCGACAGTTGCAAGAGTTATCTGAAGATCGCCTATCAGGACAAGGACCCGCAGGTCGATCCGGTCGCCGACGATCTCGCCACCCTCGCCCTCGACATGCTCATGGACGAAGCGGGTTACAGCCGCAGCGGCCCTAATTTGCTGCTGATCGGGGGCGCCGGCTAAGCCGCCTCCGCACCATCTCGATACGCCACCAACATTTCTGCCCGGTCCGGGTGAAAGCATGACGACAAAAAACCACCTCCCTTCCGTCGACCGCCTGCTGCTGCAACTCGCGTCAAGCATCGAGCAGCACGGTCGCCAGCACCTTACCGCCTGTACCCGCGCCGAACTGGCCGCCGCCCGCGAAGGCGTCAAATGCGGCCTGCCGCTGCCCGAAGAGACGGCACTGCTCGCGGCCATCACGCGCCGTGCAACCGAAAGCAGCCGCCCCAATCTGCGCGCCGTCTTCAACCTCACCGGCACGGTGCTGCACACTAATCTCGGACGCGCACAACTCTCCGAAGAGGCTATCGCGCTGATGGTCGAAGCCGCACGCTCGCCCTGCGCGCTGGAATACGACCTCGCCTCGGGCGGTCGCGGCGACCGTGACGATCTCGTCTCGCCGCTGCTCGCCGAAATTGTTGGTGCGGGCTCTGCCGACATCGCCGCAACCATTGTCAACAACAACGCGGCCGCCGTGCTGCTGACGCTCAACGCGCTGGCGCAGGGCAAGGAAGCCGTCGTTTCGCGCGGCGAGCTGGTCGAGATCGGCGGCGCTTTCCGCATTCCCGATGTGATGCGCCGCGCGCAGGTAAAACTGGTCGAAATCGGCACCACCAACCGCACGCACGCCAAGGACTACGAGGAAGCGATCGGCGCGAAAACGGCGCTGCTGATGAAGATTCACACCAGCAATTACGCGGTCACCGGCTTTACCAAGGCCGTCGAAGAAACCGAAATCGCACGCATCGCGCACGCGGCCGGCCTGCCTTTCGTCATTGACCTGGGCAGCGGCACGCTCGCCAATTTCGCAGCCTGGGGACTGCCCGCCGAACCGACCCCGCAACAGGCGCTGGCCGCCGGCGCCGACCTCGTCACCTTCTCCGGCGACAAACTGTTGGGCGGGCCGCAGGCGGGCCTGATCGTCGGCCGCAAGGACCTGATCGCCAGGATCAAGAAGAACCCGCTGAAACGCGCACTGCGCGTCGGCAAAACAACGCTCGCGGCACTCGAAGCGACGCTGCGCCTCTACCGTGACCCCGACCGCCTGACCGAGCGCCTGCCGACGCTGCGCCTGCTGACGCGGCCAGTGGCCGACATCGAAGCCGCCGCACAACGTCTCGCGCCAAAGGTGCAAGCGGCGCTTGGCGAATTCGCCCGCGTCTCGGCCGAGCCTTGCGCCAGCCAGATCGGCAGCGGCGCCTTGCCGGTCGAGCGCCTGCCCTCGGCGGCCCTGGTCATGCGGGTGAACGCAAAGCGGCCCGGCAAGGCGCTGCTACAGCTTGAAGCCGCCTTCCGCGCGCTGCCAAGAGGCGTTATCGGCTACGTCAAGAACGACGCCTACCACCTCGACCTGCGCTGCCTCGAAGCCGGTGACGAAGCACGCTTCACTGCACAACTGGCCGGACTCTGCCTGACGCCATGATCATCGGCACCGCCGGCCACATCGACCATGGCAAGACCACACTGGTGAAAGCACTCACCGGCGTCGATTGCGACCGTCTGAAGGAAGAGAAGGCGCGCGGCATCACGCTCGACCTCGGCTACGCCTACACGCCACAAGACGACGGCGGCATGCTCGGCTTCATCGACGTTCCAGGGCACGAAAAGCTGATCCACAACATGCTGGCCGGAGCGACCGGCATTGACGTGGCGCTGCTCGTCATTGCTGCCGACGATGGCCCGATGCCGCAAACACGCGAGCATCTCGACATCATCGAACTGCTCGGCATCCAGCACGCTGCCGTTGCGCTGACCAAAACCGACACCGTCGACGCAGAACGAATCACCCAGGCCGGTAAAGAGATCGGCGCGCTGCTCGCCGAAACACGCTTTGCTGCTGCACCGATCTTCCCGGTCGCCGCCAGCACCGGCAACGGCATTGCCAAACTGCGCGCCTGGCTCGACGACGCAGCGGCGGCGCTGGGCACCAGCGAAGCGCGCGGCGGCTTTCGTCTGGCCGTCGATCGCTGCTTCACGCTCGGCGGCATCGGCACCGTGGTCACCGGCACCGCCTTTTCAGGCTCGGTAAAAGTTGGCGATACGCTCAGCCTGTCGCCGTCGGGAAAATCCGTGCGCGTGCGCAGCCTGCGCGTGCAGGACCGCCCGGCGGAAATCGGGCAAGCCGGCCAACGGATCGCGCTGGCGCTGACCGGTATCGAGAAGACCGACATCAGCCGCGGCATGTGGGTCCTTGCGCCGGAATTGCACGCCCCGCTGCGCCGCTTCGATGCCGAGCTGCGCGTTCTCTCGGGGCAAGCGCCACTCAAACACTGGACACAGGTGCACCTGCATCTTGGTGCCGAGGATGTCCCGGCGCGCATCGCCCTGCTCGAAGGCGAAGAAATCGCCCCCGGACAGAGTGGTTTTGCCCAGCTTGCGCTCGAACGCGAAATCGGCGCGCTGGCCGGCGACCGTTTCATCCTGCGCGATGCTGGCGCACGCCACACGCTGGGCGGCGGCAGCGTGCTCGACATCAATCCGCCGACACGCCACAAGCGCAGCGTAGAGCGCCTTGAAATGCTGCACGCACTGGCCGACTCCGATCCGGCGAAAGCACTTGCGCTGGCGGCAGAACGCCAGCCGGCCGGCGTCGATCTGACTTGCTACGCACAAAACCGCAACCTTGACGCCAACGAGATGAGTGCGCTGTGCCAGCGCCTCGGACTCAGCGTGGTCGCCGACCGCGGTTTTGCAACGGCGCGCTGGAACGAACTAAGCGAACGCCTGCTCGCGGCGCTGGCCGCCGAACACGAACGTGCGCCCGACATGCCGGGCGTCGAACGCGACCGGCTGCGCCGCCTGACGCTGCCGACGCTGCCGCGCCCCGCCTTCGACGCGCTGGTCAGCCAGGCGCTCGCAGCAGCAAGCATCGCACAGACCAACGCCTGGCTTCACCTGCCCGAGCATCGCGTGCAACTGGCCGCAGCCGACCACGCGCTGTGGGCTACACTGCAGCCGCTGCTCGCCGCAGCGCCCTACAACCCGCCGCGCGTACGCGACCTCGCGCGCAGCGCCAGCCTCAACGAAGACAACACGCGCGCCCTGCTCAAACGCATCGCACGGCTCGGTGAAGTCTATCCGGTGGCGCACGACCACTACTTCACGGCGGCAGCCGTGGCGGATCTGGCGCGCCACGTCGCCGCCCTCAGCAATGAACACGGCGCGGCCCGTGCGGCAACGCTGCGCGACCGGATTGGCGGCGGTCGCAAGGTGGCAATCCAGATCCTCGAATTCTTCGACCGCATCGGCTACACTCGACGCGTCCGCGACACCCACGTACTGCGCGGCACGCTGGAGCAGTTCGGATGAATCACAACAACGGAAGAGATCGTTCCCCGGTGGGACGACCGGTCTTCAAAACCGGTAGGGCTTGTCAGACAAGCCTTGGTAGGTTCGACTCCTGCTCTCTTCCGCCACGCTTTCCTGATTGACACATGGCCCACCGCCCCTTCCACGGCAGCATCCCCGACGATCGCCTTTATTGCACGCGCCACGACATGTGGGTACTGCCGAAGGACGCGCAAGGCGAAGAGGTGCTGATCGGCGCCACCAGCTTCGGCATTTTTCTGGCCGGCGAAATCATCGCCTTCACCGCCAAGCCGAAAGGGGCAGCTGTAGAAATTCACCGCGGCCTGGGCACCATCGAATGCCGGAAAACCGTGCTGGCCGTGCATGCGCCCATCAGTTTTGTCCTGCGCGAAGGCAACGAGGCGGCCGAAGAACGACCGGCGATCATCAACACCGACCCCTATGGCGACGGCTGGATGGCACGCGCGCAAACCAGCCACTGGGCGACAGAAAAAACGACACTGGTCGATGCCCGCGCCTATCGACAACACATCCTCAACATGGAACCGGAGGCCTCTTTTGACTGAGCCCCGCCACATCGCCTTCCTCGTCTGGGCGGCGACGCCGGAGCATCCCGAGCTCTTCGTCACCCCGCTGGTTCACGCCCTTGCGGCGCGTGCGCTCGACTGCGAAGTCGAGATTCATTTTGCCGGCCCGGCCGTTCGCTGGCTGGTCAGCGGCGTTGCCGACGCGGCCTACGCCACGCCGGCGCACGAAAAATCGATCCTCGCCTGGCTACGGCAAGTCACCGCCACGGACGTGCCGCTATTTGCCTGCAGCATGGCGTGCGCCGCGTGGATCAAGAAAGAAGAAACGCTGATTCCCGAATTCACCGGCGCTGCGGGAGCAACCGCATTCGTTGCACGAACCCTCGATCCCGAATGGCGTACGGTGATTTTCTGAGATGAGCGGAAAGCAAATTACCGGCGTCATTCTGGCTGGCGGTCTGGCTCGCCGCATGGGCGGTACCGACAAGGGTCTGCAGACATTGCGCGGCCAGCCGATGGTGCAGTGGGTGATCGAGCGGCTGCGCCCGCAGGTCGACGAATTGCTGATCAATGCCAACCAGAATCACGAGATCTACACCGCCTTCGGCCACCGCGTCGTACCGGACCAGATTCCGGATTTCGCCGGGCCGCTTGCCGGCCTGCATGCAGCGCTATCGACCGCGGCGCATCCGCTGGTTGCAACCGCCCCCTGCGATTCGCCCTTCCTTCCCGGCGATCTGGTTTCCCGCCTGTCTTCCGCCTTGAGCGGGGCCAACGCCGATCTCGCCGTTGCCCGCACACTGGATCAGGCGCATCCAGTATTCTGCCTGTGCAAGCGCGAGGTGCTGCCGCACTTGACCGCGTTTCTGGCCAGCGGCGGGCGCCGGATCGACCGCTGGTATTCGAGCCTGAAGGTCGTTGAAGTACCGTTCGACGACGAAGCCGCCGCCTTCGAAAACCTCAACACGCGAGAAGAACTGCTGCGCTTTGAGGTCGCCCACAAGGGCTGAGCTTTCACTGATGCACAAGGAAAAGGCTTCCGAAGAAGCCTTTAGAATCTTTACCGCCCCACTGCGTTTCGATTAAAACGGGATGTCGTCATCCATGTCATCAAAACTCGGCGCCTTCTTGGCCGGTGCCGAGCGGGTCGCCCCCGGCGCGCCGCCGCCGGCTGACGACGGCATGCTGCCCCCGTACTCGGCCTCGCCGCCAGACGAAGCACCGGCGCCCGAACGCCCGCCGAGCATCTGCATTTCATTGGCTTCGATTTCGGTCGTGTAGCGCTCCTGGCCTTCCTTGTCCTGCCACTTGCGGGTGCGGATGCGGCCTTCAACGTAGACCGCCGAACCCTTTTTCAGGTACTGCCCGACGATTTCGGCGAGCTTGCGGTAAAACACAACGCGGTGCCACTCGGTGATTTCCTTCTTCTCGCCGCTCGCCTTGTCCTTCCACGATTCGGTGGTTGCCAGGCGGATGTTTGCCACGGCATCGCCGTTGGGCATGTAGCGGGTTTCCGGATCGGCACCCAGATTGCCGACGAGGATCACTTTGTTGACCGAAGCCATGTTGCCTCCCTGATTTGTCTGTGAAGAAGAATTATAAGGATTTATGCCGACTGTTGCTTCGCCCGCAGGGCAGGCATCGTCATGGTCAGCCCGAGCAGCAGCCAGACCATCGCCAGCCCAGCGCCAGCCAGCCAGACGCTGACCGGCCCGGAATATTTGACCAGCACGCCGCCGAACACCCCGCCGAGAAACAGGCCGAGCGACTGCGTCGTGTTGTACACCCCGAGCGCAGCGCCTTTGGCGTGCGGCGGCGCGATGCGCGAAATCAGCGAAGGCTGTGTCGCCTCGAGAAAATTGAAAGCGACAAAGAAAATCATCAGCCAGAACGCCATCGGATAAAGCCCCTCGCTGAAGAAGCTGAAGCCGAACTGAACGGCGATCAGCAGAACGATCGCGCTATTGAAGATCAGCTTCATCCAGCCATATTTCTCAGCCGCAATGATCGCCGGCACCATGACGGTGAAGGACAGCAGTAACGCCGGCAGATAAACTTTCCAGTGCTCGGCGACCGGCAAGCCGCCAGTGCTGATCAGCGCCGAGGGCAGAAGCACCCACATTGCCGTCAGCAGCAGGTGCAGGGAAAAAACACCAAAATTCAGGCGCAGCAGTCGCGGGTTGGTCAGCACTTCGACAAAGCTCGGCCACGTTGGCTGCCTCGGCACAACCGGCGCGGCAGGGACGACCTTGAGCACGATGAAGATGGCGAACAGCGACAGGACGCCGGTCAGGACGAAGATACCCGGCATGCCGATCGCGCTATAGAGCAGCGATGCGCCGACCATCGAAACGGCAAAAGCAAGGCCGATCGAGGCGCCGATCATGCCCATCACCTTGGTTCGATGCTGCTCTCGGGTGAGATCGGAAGCCAGCGCGGTAACCGCAGCGGAAATCGCCCCAGCGCCCTGCAGCACACGACCGGCGATGATGCCGTAGATGTCGCCTGACATGGCCGCGACAAAACTGCCGACGGCAAAAAGTACGAGCCCGAAGACAATGACCGGCTTGCGCCCGAAACGATCGGAGGCGGCGCCGTAGGCAATCTGCAGACAGGCCTGAGTGAGCCCATAAGCGCCCAGCGCGATGCCGACCAGCGCCATGTCGCCGCCGGCCGGCAGGTCTTTGGCGTAGATCGCAAACACCGGAAGAATCAAAAAAAGGCCGAGCATGCGCAATGCGAAAATTGCCGCAAGGCTAATACCGGCGCGCTTTTCATCGGCGCTCATGCCGTCTGGAATGGAAGCTGACATTTGATTTGGTGCAGGACTGCTGAATTGCGTATATTAACAGGTTTGCCCCGGCACTCAGGCGACCCTCCCCCAATGGACGAAATCAACACGATAAGAATCCGCGGCGCACGAACGCACAACCTGAAGAACATCAATCTCGACCTGCCGCGCAACCGGCTGATCGTGATTACCGGGCTGTCCGGTTCAGGCAAGTCGTCGCTCGCCTTCGATACGCTTTACGCCGAGGGGCAACGCCGCTATGTCGAGTCGCTCTCGGCCTACGCCCGCCAGTTCCTGCAGCGCATCGAAAAGCCCGACGTTGACCTGATTGAAGGATTGTCGCCGGCCATTTCAATCGAACAGAAGGCAACCAGCCACAATCCGCGCTCGACGGTCGGCACGGTCACCGAAATCCACGACTACCTGCGCCTGCTCTTTGCCCGCGCCGGCACGCCGTTCTGCCCCGAGCACCAGCAGCCGCTGGCGGCCCAGACCGTCTCGCAGATGGTGGATCACGTACTGGCCCTGCCGGACGAAACCAAGCTGATGATCCTCGCGCCGGTCGTCGCCAACCGCAAGGGCGAACAACTCGATCTTTTTGCCGAGCTGCGCGCACAGGGCTTTGCCCGGCTGCGCGTCGACGGCAAGGTTTACGAGATCGACGCCCTGCCCAAGCTCGCCAAGACGCACAAACATACGATCGACGTCGTCGTCGACCGCCTCAAAATACGCGACGACATGCGCCAGCGCCTCGCCGAGTCGTTCGAAACGGCCTTGCGCCACGCCGACGGGCGAGCTATCGCTTACGAGATGGAGAGCGAAAAAGAGCATCTCTTTTCTGCCAGGTTCGCCTGCCCGGCCTGCTCGTATTCGTTGCAGGAACTCGAACCGCGCATTTTTTCGTTCAACAACCCGATGGGCGCCTGCCCGACCTGCGATGGCCTCGGCGTCATCCAGTTCTTCGATCCCAAGCGCATCGTCGCCCACCCGGAACTGTCACTGGCCGCCGGCGCCATTCGCGGCTGGGACAAGCGCAACCAGTTCTACTTCCAGATGCTCGGCTCGCTCGCCGCGCACTACGCTTTCGACATCGAAACACCATTCAAGCAATTGCCCGAGAAGCTCCAGCAAATCGTGCTTTATGGTTCGGGTCGCGAAGAATTGCCGTTCAACTATCTCAACGAACGCGGCAAGCTGACGGTGCGCGAGCATGCCTTCGAGGGGATCATCGTCAACCTTGAGCGGCGCTACAAGGAATCCGACTCATTCGCCGTGCGCGAAGAGCTGTCGAAACTGATCAGCAACAAAACCTGCCCGTCCTGCAACGGCACGCGCTTGCGCGAAGAGGCGCGCAACGTGCGCATGGGCAGCGCGCCGAGTGCGCTGACCCTGCACGAAATCAGCCACCTGCCGCTGGTTGACGCACGCGACTATTTTCTTGCGTTGCAGTTACTCGGCCAGAAAGCGCAGGTGGCCGAGAAAGTCCTCAAGGAAATCACCAGCCGCCTGCAATTCCTGATCAACGTCGGCCTCGACTACCTGTCGCTTGACCGCTCGGCCGAGACGCTCTCCGGCGGCGAAGCGCAGCGCATCCGGCTGGCTTCGCAGATCGGCTCGGGGCTGACCGGCGTCATGTACGTGCTCGACGAGCCATCGATCGGCCTGCACCAGCGCGACAACGAACGGTTGCTGCAAACGCTCAGGCAACTGCGCGACATAGGCAACACGGTGATCGTTGTCGAACACGACGAAGAAGCGATCCGCAGCGCCGATTATGTCGTCGACATCGGGCCCGGCGCCGGCGTACATGGCGGCGAAATCGTTGCCGAAGGAACGCCCGAGTCTGTTGCTTGCAATCCAAATTCAATGACCGGCGACTATCTGTCCGGCCGGCGGCGCATCGAGATCCCCGGCAAAGCGCGCAAAGCCGCCCCGGCGCGCATGCTGCAGGTAATCGGCGCGCGCGGCAACAACCTGAAAAACGTGACATTGGAGTTGCCGGTCGGCCTGTTTACCTGCATCACCGGCGTCTCCGGCTCGGGCAAGTCGACGCTGATCAACGACACGCTGTACGCTGCGGCGGCGCACCACCTTTACGGTTCGACCGGCGAGCCGGCAGCGCACGACGAGATCCGCGGCCTCGACCATTTCGACAAGGTGATCAACGTCGATCAGAGCCCGATCGGTCGCACGCCGCGTTCCAATCCGGCGACCTACACCGGCCTCTTGACGCCGATACGCGAGCTATTTGCCGGCGTGCCGGAAGCCCGTGCCCGCGGCTATGGCCCCGGCCGCTTCTCGTTCAACGTCAAAGGCGGGCGCTGCGAGGCGTGCCAGGGTGACGGCGTGATCAAGGTCGAAATGCACTTCCTGCCCGACATCTACGTCCCGTGCGACGTTTGCCATGGCAAGCGCTACAACCGCGAAACGCTGGAGGTGCATTACAAGGGAAAAACCATCCACGAAATCCTGCAGATGACCGTCGAGATCGCCCGCGAATTTTTCGACGCCGTGCCGGTCGTTGCGCGCAAGCTGCAAACGCTGGTCGATGTCGGCATTTCTTACATCACGCTCGGCCAGGCAGCCACGACGCTCTCGGGCGGCGAGGCGCAGCGCGTGAAACTGGCGCTCGAACTATCGAAACGCGACACCGGGCGAACCCTCTACATTCTCGACGAGCCGACGACCGGCCTGCACTTCCAGGACATTGAAATGCTCCTCAAGGTACTGCACCGCCTCGCCGACCACGGCAACACGGTGGTGGTCATCGAACACAACCTTGACGTAATCAAGACGGCGGACTGGCTCATCGACCTCGGCCCGGAAGGAGGTGATGGCGGTGGACGCATCCTCGCTGCCGGCACGCCAAAACAGATTGCCAAGGTCGCAAGCAGCCACACCGGGCGCTTCCTGAAGCCTTTGCTGGCGCGTTAGCACGGCTTTTTCCAGGGTTCCGCCTCGTTTTTTTGAAAAAACTTCAGCGGCATGAAAAAACGTCCGGCGGCCAAAAAACGTCTTCGCCCGATGCAACAAACAAGGCTACAGGCCGCACCAGTGCTTAATCCAGAGGGGAAAAAACAGTCTGAGAAATCAGAAAAAAATGAAAAACGGGGAACCGCCCAAGCATTCCGTTCGCAAGCCCCCCCTTCCCTACAAGCCCGTGAAATGCAAGAATTGCGATGGAGCAACGCTTTTAATAACCACAGGAGATATTATGAACAAGTCTGAAATGATCGACGCAATCGCCGCCCGTACCGAACTTTCGAAGGCCGCCTCCGGCAAAGCGCTGGACGCCGTCATCGAAACCATCGTTGAAGCGGTTGCCACGGGCGACGGCGTGACGCTGGTTGGCTTCGGTTCCTTCAAGGCTGCCGATCGTGCCGCCCGTGAAGGCAAGAACCCGAAGACCGGCGAGAAGATCAAGATCGCTGCGACCACCGTGCCAAAGTTTTCCGCTGGCGCCACCTTCAAGGCGACGGTTGCCACCGCCAAGGGCGGCAAGAAAAAGAAGTAAAAGAAGCGATAGAAGCAATTCGCTTCTACTTCAAAAAAGGCTTGCCTGTAGGCAGGCCTTTTTTTCGTCTGTTCCCTTGTTACGCACAACGGCGGGGATATGAGAGGATATGCAATTGACGGCTCCAGAAGGGCCGCGTAAAATTTTTGCGAATGGGGGCATAGCTCAGTTGGGAGAGCGTCTGGTTCGCAATCAGAAGGTCGGCAGTTCGATCCTGCCTGTCTCCACCAAACCCCGCCCTATCCAAAGGCCGGATATATTCTGGCCTTTCTCGCATCCGCCAAAGCCCCGGAAGCACGTCCGCTGGAGAAATCGGCACGATGAGTTACACCGCAGAATCCATTTCCGTCCTCAAGGGACTGGAACCCGTTCGCCACCGCCCGGGCATGTACACGCGCACGGATTGCCCGCTGCACATCATTCAGGAAGCGATCGATAACGCTGCAGATGAAGCGCTGGGCGGTTATTGCAAGCGCATCGGAGTGATGCTCCATCGCGACGGATCGGTGTCGATCCAGGACGACGGGCGCGGCATTCCGGTCGAAATCCACCCGGTTGAAAAGGTGCCGACCGTCGAGGTCGTATTCACCCAGTTGCACGCCGGTGGGAAATTCAACAAGGCGGATGGCACATCGGCTTACCGCTTTTCCGGTGGATTGCACGGCGTTGGCGTTTCAGTAACGAATGCGCTGTCGACACGACTCGAAGTCGAGGTCGTACGCGACGGCGCGCGCCACCAGATCGTATTCTCGGGCGGCAAAGTCATCGAGCCCCTGCGCCGGGTCGGCGATACGCCGAAAAAGATGACGGGCACGCTGGTGCGCGCCTGGCCCGATCCGAGCTTCTTCGATTCGCCAAACATTCCGCTGGCCGAACTCGAACGCCTGCTGCGCAGCAAGGCCGTGTTGCTGCCTGGTCTGCAGGTAGCGCTGGCGGTTGAAGACGGCGCCACAACAACGTGGTGCTTTGCCGACGGCATGCAGCAGTATCTCGCCGAACAGATCGATGGCGAACCCGTTGCGCCGATCTTCACGACGGAAAAATACGCGGCCGCTGGTGATGAAAATTTTCCGCCCGGCTCGGGTGCGGCGTGGGCGATCTGCTGGACGCCCGAAGGCGGTCTGGCACGCGAGTCCTACGTCAACCTGATTCCCACGCCGGCTGGCGGCACGCATGAGTCCGGCCTGCGGCAGGCGACGCTTGACGCAATCAAGAGCTTTGCCGAGCACCACGCGCTGCT
>CAJAHZ010000305.1 GCA_903939665.1 uncultured Pseudomonadota bacterium
GATAAGTCGCGTCCGCTTTGTCCTCAAGGACACTTTTCGGCAGGGGAATGACGCGCTGGAATGAACCATAGGCGCGTTCCATGACATGGTAGGCGCTCCTGTCGCTGGTGCGCTCAAAGCGTTTCTCGCCGCTCAGGAACAACCGGTTGCCCTCGATCTTGACTTGGCAATCATTCTTTTCCATGCCCGGCACTTCCAGCCGGACGATGATTTCCTTGTCCGTTTCCTCGACTTCTCCGGCCAGCAGACCCCAGCGGGGGTAAGCGACAGGCAATGCACCCGTCGGGGGCTTCGTGTCCTTGACATGAACAAAATGCGTCAGCGCGTCCCTGCTGCGATGAGAAAGCTCGCGCCACCCCTCCGACACCACATCCCATGCATGACCGATCTCATGCCCGATCGTCCTGCCTTTTTCCTTCAAGGTATCGAGCATGATCAGTCCCTCCCTTTATCAGCCGCTGCGATATCTTCACTGCGCCAGCGAAAGGGCAAATCGCGAAGCCTGCGATCCTTTACGGACAAGGATTTGTGCAATGACTTCCCATGATAGTCCGCGGTGATCCGATAGGTCCCGGAGGGTAGTTTTGCGTAAAAAATCGGGCCAGGCGAATCGGCCTCAAGAACTTTTTTCCCTTTGGAATCCTCGATGAGCACTTTGATATCCGCCAGATATTCGCCGCTGCCTTGCACCACGAACATCATATGGACGTTGTAGTCCTCCGACATTTTTCCCACGGGATCATCGTCGCCGATGCCAATGCTCACATAGGCAATGCCGGTTGCTCCATCGCGCGGGCTCTGAGCGGCGCGCTGCTCCGAAAGCAATAGGCCACCGCATGGTCTGCCAGCAGCACCGCAGTAGCCCCTGCCGCCACTGACTGGCGGTTCGTCAGGAAAGGTCAGCCCGCGCTCCTCGGCGCGCAGCTTCATTTTTTCGTGATGCTCCAGCCGGACCTGCTCCAACGCCTCTGCTGACTTGGCGGCGCGCATTCTTGAGCGATGCTCGGTACGTTCCTGCTCGCTCATCAACTGGCTGCCGTAAATGCGCTCCGTCTGCCGTATCTGCACTTCCTGTTGAATCCGGGCCTTCTGCTGCGCGCTCTGTGAATCGGCAGCAAGCGCAGAACCCCAGGCGAACAGCCAAGTTGTAGCCAGCAACGACGTTGCCAACAATGATTTTTGCATTTTTCTCTCCATAAGCAAGGGCTGTGCGCAGCCCGCTGCCGGGCTGGATAATTCGCACATACCCAGTCTAATCAGAGTGAAATTGCGTGGAATACCGGTAAATATGTAATTCGCCTAGTTGTTTTTGAGTGTTTTATCGATAAAAAACTCCAATTTGCAGCAACCAGGCTTCAATTGTTGTCTTAGCAATCATTCTCAGGTCTTTTTGTCAGCAAAAGCTTCATCCAACACCATCGTTTTATGAAAACCCCGAGTGCAGGAGGCGAGCAAGGCATGAACGATCCGTCCCGTGACATCCTCACGGCCACCGACATCAATGAGCGGAAAGGCTTCGCCCGATGAACAGCACGCGTGACGAGGAACTCGAATGTCTGCTGCACGAAATACGCCAGGAGGTGCGGGACACGCGCCGCTTCACGGGTCGCCAGGCACTTGACGAGCGGGTGATGGCTGCCCTGCGCAAAGTGCCCCGGCATGCCTTTGTGCCGAAAAAACTGGAGGATTGCGCCTATCTCAACGACCCTTTGCCCATCGGCCACGGACAGACCATCTCGCAACCCTACATCGTCGCCCTGATGACCGATCTGGTACAACCGCAAACAGACCATGTAGTGCTTGAGGTGGGCACCGGATCAGGCTATCAAACCGCCATTCTTGCCGAGCTGGTGCAGCAGGTTTATTCGCTGGAAATTGTCGATGAACTGGCCGAGGCGGCGCGCGAACGTTTGCAACGCATGGGCTACGAAAACGTGGAAGTCCGCTCGGGCAACGGCCATTTCGGCTGGCCCGAACACGCCCCGTACGATGCAATCGTCGTCACCGCGGCAGCGGCCGGGATTCCTCCGCCACTGACCGAGCAACTGAAGCCCGGCGGAACACTCGTCATCCCGGTCGGCGAGCGTTATTTCGGGCAAGCGTTGATGGTGCTCAAAAAGGACGCGAAAGGCCGGATTGAGGAAAAACGCATTCTGCCCGTGGCTTTTGTGCCTTTGATC
>CAJAHZ010000306.1 GCA_903939665.1 uncultured Pseudomonadota bacterium
ATCGAGGCTTCCGGTTTGCTGCTGAAGTATCCGGAAATCGACCTGGCGAAAAACAAGCTGGGTGTTTTTGCCAAGCTGACCAAGCCTGATGCCGTACTGCGCGACGGGGATCGAGTGGAGATTTACCGGCCCCTGATTGCCGATCCGAAGGAAGTGCGCAAACAGCGTGCGGCGGAAGGCAAGGTCATGAAAAAAGGCGCCGGCGAGGGCGACGCCGAGTAAAGCTGACTACTTGCAGGCAGCCTGCATGTTCTGTTTTGCTTTGGCGATTTCTTGCTGGCGTTGTGCATCTTCCATGTAATAGCGTTCGCCTTTGTCATCAAGCTTTGAAACTCTTTCTCCCGACTCTAGGGTCTGCAAGTAGCGGCGAGTATTTTCGCAGTTTTCTTTCTTGTCTGCGCTAGCCGCTTGCTCTTTTTGCGTCTTGTCCGCGCTTTCTTGCGATTCTTTCTGGCGTTTGCGGAATTCCATTTCGCGATCAGCCGTTGTTTTTTGCGGTGCTGCGTTCGAGGCGGGCGCGTCTTTTTCAACTTTTAGCGGCAAACGCGCTGCGCCAACCGGTGGCTTGTCCGAAATAATGGTTTTGCCGTTCTCATCCTTCCACTGGTAGATCTCCGCATTCACCGCAGTGATAACAAGCAGGGCTGCAACAGCAAGGGTTAAGCGCTTCATGGTCATCCTGTCTTCACGGGGCATGCTGTATAATACGTTTTTGTGACTCCGGATAAAAGGACATGCGTTTAATCCAGAAGGCGCTGACGTTCGATGACGTCCTGCTCGTACCCGCCCACTCTTCAATTTTGCCCCGTGATGTCAGTCTCAGAACGCGACTGACACGCAACATCACCCTCGATATGCCGCTCGTATCCGCGGCCATGGATACCGTCACCGAAGCCCGTCTGGCCATTGCGCTGGCACAGGAGGGCGGCATTGGCATCGTGCACAAGAATCTCAGCCCGAAGGGGCAGGCTGCTGAAGTTGCCAAGGTCAAGCGTTTCGAATCCGGGATACTGAAGGATCCGATCACTGTTCCACCGAACATGCCGGTGCGCGATGTATTGGCGCTGACGCGTTTGCACAAGATTTCGGGTGTGCCGGTGCTTGATGGCAAACTGGTCGTCGGCATCGTCACCAATCGCGACCTGCGCTTCGAAACCAATCTTGATCAGCCGGTGAGCAACATCATGACGCCGCGCGAGCGGCTGGTCACGGTGAAGGAGGGCGCTTCGGTCGAAGAAGGCAAGGCGCTGATCCACAAGCACCGCCTTGAGCGCGTGCTGGTCGTCAACGACGCTTTCGAGTTGCGCGGCCTGATTACGGTCAAGGACATCATCAAGACCACCGAACACCCGAACGCCAGCAAAGACGGCGCTGGCCGCTTGCGTGTCGGCGCCGCGATCGGCGTTGGCGTCGGGACGGAAGAGCGCGCCGAGCTGCTCGCCGAAGCGGGCGTCGATGTGCTGGTCGTTGATACAGCGCACGGTCACTCGCAGGGCGTGCTTGATCGCGTCCGGTGGGTGAAGAAAAATTTCCCGCTCGTTGAAGTCATCGGCGGCAATATCGCTACGGCGTCGGCCGCTCTGGCGCTGATCGATCACGGTGCCGACGGCGTCAAGGTCGGTATCGGCCCCGGTTCGATCTGCACCACGCGCATCGTTGCCGGTGTCGGCGTGCCGCAAATTACAGCGATCCAGATGGTCTCCGATGCACTCAAGGGCACTGGCGTACCGATGATCGCTGACGGTGGCATCCGCTACTCGGGCGACATCTCCAAGGCGATCGCTGCCGGCGGCAATGCTGTCATGCTCGGTGGCCTGTTTGCCGGTACCGAAGAGGCGCCTGGCGAAGTTGAACTGTTCCAGGGGCGTTCGTACAAGTCCTACCGTGGCATGGGCTCGATCGGTGCGATGGCAGCTGGTGCAGCAGATCGCTATTTTCAGGACAGCACCGCCAACATCGACAAGCTGGTACCGGAAGGTATCGAAGGCCGGGTTCCCTACAAGGGTTCGGTACTTGCGGTCATCCATCAATTGATGGGCGGCCTGCGCTCGTCGATGGGCTATCTCGGTTGCGCTACCATCGAAGACATGCACGAACGTGCCACTTTTGTCGAGATCACCTCGGCGGGCGTTCGCGAATCGCATGTGCACGATGTGCAGATCACCAAAGAAGCACCGAACTACCACGTTGACTGATTGATTCCGTGTCCAACCGGGCGGCTCGGAGGGCTCACAACCTCTTTGCCGCCCTTGTTCATTCAAGGTTTGTAAATGGCTCACTCGAAAATCCTCATCCTCGACTTCGGCTCACAGGTTTCGCAACTGATCGCCCGTCGCGTGCGCGAGCAGCAGGTCTATTGCGAACTTCATTCCTACGACGTTTCCGAAGATTTCATTCGCGAGTTCAATCCGCAGGGCATCATCCTCTCCGGCGGCCCGAATTCGGTCTATGCCGCCGAAGAGGTCAGGGCGCCGCAAGTCATTTTCGAACTCGGTATTCCCGTCCTCGGCATCTGCTACGGCATGCAGACGATGGCCGCGCAACTCGGCGGCAAGGTCGAAGGTTCGGCGCATCGCGAATTCGGTTACGCCGAAATGCGCGCACGCGGCCATTCGGCGCTGTTCAAGGGGATTGAAGATCGCAGCAATGCCGAAGGCCACGGCCTACTCGACATCTGGATGAGCCACGGCGACAAGGTCACCGAACTGCCGCCCGGTTTCAAGATCATCGGCAGCAACGACTCAACACCGATTGCCGCAATGGCCGACGAGGCACGCAAATTCTACGCCGTTCAGTTCCATCCTGAAGTCACCCACACGCTCAAGGGCAAGCAGATGTTCGCGCGCTTCGTGCACGACATCTGCGGCTGCGCCAACGACTGGACAATGCCCGGCTACATCGACGAAGCCGTCGCAAAAATTCGTGCTCAGGTCGGCAATGAGGAAGTTATTCTGGGTCTTTCCGGCGGCGTCGACTCCTCGGTCGCTGCTGCGCTGATCCACCGCGCGATCGGCGATCAGCTGACCTGCGTTTTCGTCGACAACGGACTGCTGCGCCTCAACGAAGGCGCGCAGGTGATGGAGACCTTTGGCCGCAATCTCGGCGTCAAGGTTATCCACGTCGATGCCACCGAACAGTTCATGGGGCATCTCAAGGGCGTCTCCGACCCCGAGCAGAAGCGCAAGATCATCGGTCGCGAATTCGTCGAGGTTTTTCAGGTCGAGTCACAGAAACTGGCCAACGCCAAATGGCTGGCACAGGGCACCATCTACCCCGATGTGATCGAATCGGCCGGCGCCAAGACCAAGAAGGCGCACACCATCAAGAGCCACCACAACGTCGGCGGCCTGCCGGAAACGCTCAATCTCAAGCTGCTTGAACCGCTACGCGAACTGTTCAAGGACGAAGTGCGCGAACTCGGCGTGGCACTTGGGCTGGCACACGAAATGGTCTATCGCCATCCCTTCCCCGGTCCGGGACTCGGCGTGCGCATCCTTGGCGAAGTCAAGCACGAGTTCGCCGATCTGTTGCGCCGCGCTGACGCCATCTTCATCGACGAACTGCGTGCTGCCGGCTGGTACGAAAAAACCAGCCAGGCCTTCGCCGTTTTCCTGCCGGTCAAGTCGGTCGGCGTGATGGGCGACGGGCGGACCTACGAATATGTCGTCGCCCTGCGCGCCGTCGAAACGCAGGACTTCATGACCGCAGACTGGGCCGAACTGCCGCACAGCCTGCTGGGCAAGGTGTCGAACCGGATCATCAACGAAGTGCGCGGCATTAACCGCGTCGTGTATGACATCTCCGGCAAGCCGCCGGCGACAATCGAGTGGGAATGACTGGTAAAGACGAGCAATATCTAGCAACGTCTGGCAAACACAGGAAACCGAATAGCCGGCGAAGGAAGTGAGCTACTGGCATTGTTTGGCAATATCAAGCACTGATAAGCAACGATTGAATGCTGGTACACGTCTTGGCATGCCTGAAAGAACGCCAATCCAGCGGGACATAGGTGATTCGCCGAAACCTGATACGTGAGGCCGTTGGAGATTCCTACTGAGAGTGAGCTACGAAGTCGAGCGGGGGGGCAATTTCAGTGAGTCTGTGATGGGCAATGACTGCAATACGGCAATCCGCTGAACTCACACTTTCGGCCAAAAGGCGACGGTCGGGGCGGCTATCCAATTTCAATAGTTATGGCGACTTGAGATCCTGCCGAGTGGCCGGAATTCGGCGAGCAAATTGACCCGCTCACCGCCTCACCCCGGCCATCAACGGCC
>CAJAHZ010000307.1 GCA_903939665.1 uncultured Pseudomonadota bacterium
CCCGATCATCGGCGATGCCACCTACGGCAAGGGCCGGCACAACCGGCTCTTTCAGGAGCTATTCGGCTGCCGGCGTATGCTGCTGGCCTGCCTTGAAATGCGCCTCACCCACCCGGAGAGCGGTTTACCACTGCAAATTTCGGCCCCACTGGCGAAAGATTTTGCAATGGTGCGCGATGGTCTAAGCTGGGCTTGAGGCAAGGCACGGCGACCGCCTTAAATCATCGATTCGCACTTGCGAGGCCATGTTGCTGCGAGTAATATCGCTTCAAATAGGCGCACCTTAAGAAAATCAGTAATTGGCGCGTTTTTCTAACGCAGTTATTGAAGTTGGCGGCGATGCTCAATCATCCACTGCAAGATCTGGAAGCCTGGGTTCTGTATTTCAGCGGCGTGGAATTGCCGATTCTGCGCCAGACCGCCCGTCGACTCGACGAAGCCCGCCTGAACATCGACAAGGTGAGCGGGCGCGATATCGCCGGCATCGTCCTGCAGGATCCGCTAATGGCGGTGCGCGTGCTGGCCTACATCCAGCCCTTCCGTGGCAAGCATCTGCGCTCGGACATCACGACCATCGCCAGCGCCGTGATGATGCTCGGCATCGAGCCCTTCTTCAGCAAGTTTGAAAATCCGGTCACCATCGAGTCCATGCTGAAAGACGAGCCGCAGGCGCTGCTCGGCCTGCTGCAAGTCATTCGCCGCGTGCAGCGCGCCGCCCGCTATGCGCACGACTGGGCATTCACGCGGCACGACATGAACGTCGAAGAAGTCGCACTGGCCGCCCTGTTGCACGACCTGACCGAAATTCTGCTGTGGTGCTTCGCACCGAAGCTGGCGATCGAGATTCGCGGCATGCAGCAGGCCGACAAAACGCTGCGCAGCGCGCTGGCGCAGGAGCGCGTGCTCGGCATCACGCTCTTCGATCTGCAACTCGCGCTCTGCCACGCCTGGCATCTGCCCGGCCTGCTTGAATCCTTGATGAATGACGAGCACACCGAACAGCCACGCGTGCGCAACGTAACGCTGGCGGTCAATCTGGCGCGCCACTCAGCCAATGGCTGGACTGACGCAGCGCTGCCCGATGACTTCAGCGCGATACAAAGATTGCTGCGCATCGATCGCGAAACGCTGATGACGCGCCTGCGCATTCCGGAAGAGGCACTCCCCCGCTTTCTGGAAATCGAAGCCGAGCCGGACGCCAATCAAGACGCGGCGCCAACCGCAAACCCGGACGCCAAGCCCGAATAGGCGGCACAAGCGCGCCGCCCAAGCTCGGCGCACTCGGTTATAGTGCGCTCTGACTTTCGCCAGACCGCCCCCTCATGCCCCGCACCCTGCTGTTCATCATCGTTTTCATTGAGGGCTTCTGTTCGCTCGGCGCCGAAGTCATCGCACTGCGCCAGATCATTCCGCACATGGGCAGTTCGATCGTCGTTACCGCGCCGACCATCGGCTTTTTCCTGCTTGCGCTGGCGCTTGGCTACCAGTCCGGGGCGAAGGTCGACGGCGACTACCTGGCCGTCGTCGCCCGAAACTTCCTGATTGCCGCGGCGCTGACCGGTGCCGGGCTGGCCGGAATCAGCGTCGATCTGATCTTTGGCGCAGTCAATCCGCCGACCCTGGCCTACCTCGTCTTCATCGCCGCCGTGCTCTGCCCGCTGGCTTGGCTGATGGGGCAGACCGTGCCGATTCTGACCAACCTGATGCAACATGAGCGAACCGGCGAAGCCAGCGGGTATGCGCTCTACTACTCGACGCTCGGCTCCTTTCTCGGCTCGATCTCGCTCTCGCTGCTGATCATGCAGTGGCTCGGCGTCTCGGCAGCGGTCGTCATCTGCGCCTTGCTGCTGCTTGCTGGCCACGCGCTGCTGAGCGCTCGTCACCGGCGGACGGCGATCGCCAGCCTCGCCGTGATTTTGCTGAGCCTTGCCTGCAACATCTGGCGAGGCCCGGTGATCGAGACGGCCTACGCCAACTACGCCATCATCCCGGTTGCTCTTGAAGGCGCAAACAATGCACGCGCCTTCAAGAGCAACAACTCGATTGCCTCGCTAATCGACGAAAGCGAACCGCCTGTTTATGCACGCTACATACGCCATATCCGCAGCATCCTGCTCGAAGGCCTCGCCTTTCGCGAGCGCCAGATTCTGGTGCTCGGCGCCGGCGGCTTCACGCTGTCGCACCGCGAGCCGAGCAACCACTACACCTACGTCGATATCGACCCGGCGATACGCGGCATTGCCGAAAAAAACTTCCTTGGCGAGCCGGCGCTCGGCGACTTCATCGTCGATGATGCGAGGCGCTTCGTGGTGCGCAGCGAGCAGCGCTTCGCGGCAACAATTGTCGACGTCTATAGCTCACACAATTCCATCCCCGGCCATCTCGTCACCCGCGAATTCTGGCAGAGCACGCGCCGCGTTCTTGAGCCGGAAGGGGTGATGATCGCCAACCTGATTC
Organism: uncultured Pseudomonadota bacterium; assembly: GCA_903939665.1. GTDB lineage: Bacteria > Pseudomonadota > Gammaproteobacteria > Burkholderiales > Rhodocyclaceae > CAJBIL01. Next base: position 2,458 of record CAJAHZ010000307.1, read on the forward strand.
TTGACGGGAAGCTGGCCACGCCCTACGCACGCAACCTGCTCGCCACCATCGAAAGCGTGTATGGCCGCTGTGCGATTGAGGTGCTGCACAAAAACCAGCCGCTAAGCAACGTCGTCGTCACCTGCTACAACAGCAATCAGCCACAGGAAACGGGCCTTTATATCGACGAGCGCAACCGCGCGGATTTCGATCTGGCGCGCTCGCGCTGAACGCCCGTAACTACCGAAACCCACCCAAACAGGCGGCGATGCGGTTCGGCGCGGGGTTTCACGCACGTCGGCGTCCTTGTCGCTGCTTCGTCAGTCGTCGAGCAAGCATTCCAACCGCTGCTGCCGACCCTTCAGTCAGCAACCCTCGGCAGCGCAAGAAAAAGAGAGCGCAGCGCCATGAGCATGTAAAGGCAGCGCAGCCGGAACGGCTAGTGCCAGCAGTTTCTTCTATGGTGCTAGCTGCCTCGGCCAATCATCCAGACAATGGGTGCGTTGGCCAAATATTTTCGCAAGGCGAGCGTCACTTCGAGCGCGGTGAGCCGGGCAATTTTCTCATCATATTGCGCAAGCCATGCATAGTCGCGGCCACTATAAAGACCTTGTGCCAGCGTGTTAGCAAATGACGGTTCGGAGCGGAGCGAGGTTTTCCGTTCCTGCAGCCAGGTTCGCTTGGCTCGCGCCACTTCCTTCTCCGAGAAACCATCCTTCAACACCCGGGCCAGTTCGTCCTTGAGGCTGCGCATTGCGGCATCGGCCTTGTCGCTGGCTGCGCTCGCCTCGATCGACAGGCTGCTGCGCGGCTCAAAGTGATTGCCAGACAAACTGACGCCGGCGCTGTAAGCCAAGCCCTCACGCTCACGCAAGCGTTGCCATATTCGACTGTCGGCATCGCCGCCCAGCGCCTTGACGGCAATCCGCAAGGCCGGAAAATCCGGGGAGTCGTCGGTGAGCGGCAGCAAGGCCAGGCCGGCAATCGCGGCGTTTGGCTTTTCCGGCATTGCCACACTGATCGGGGCGGTATCGACTGAGACCGGCGCTTCAAGGTCAGTAATGCGCGCGTAGGGAATTTTCGCGATCGGCAGCTTCGCTACCTTCGCCCATACCGCCTGCACATCCTGCGGCGAAAAAGCGCCGACCAGCGCCAGGCGGACGTGGGCTATCCCCGAGAAATCCGCACCACAAGCAGCCACATCGGCAAAACTCACCGCGCGGCTCTCGTCCAGACGCTGTTCCAGCGAGCGGTGCCGGTTTGGGTGGCCAACAGGATAATTGTCAAAACGCTGGTGGCTCACGCTGGCGGCGACAATTCCCGGATCTTTGAGACCGGCGTCGAGCCCGGCAATCGTCGCCGCCTTGATACGCTCGAACTCGCTCACTGGCAGCGCGGGATCTGCCCACACAGCAAGAAGCAGGTCGAGCGCCGCATCGATGTTCCGGCGAGGCGCTTCGATAACGATACCGCCAAGACTCAAAGACCATTCGGCCTGCAACGCTTCCAGTTTGGCATTCAGTTGGTCACGGCTCAGCCCGGCGCCGCCGTAAGCCATCAGACTGCTGGCCATACTGCAGGCGGTGAGTCTCCCGCTCAGCGCGGCCTCGTTGCCGTAATCGTTCTTCAGCACCAGCCACGCCATGTCGCCTTGGGTGCGCCGCGAAAGCAGAGCCGCCCGTGCCCGCGATCCGTCCAGGGGAATAGGGACGGTCGCTCTTGCCAACTCGGCTGCCGAAGATGGGATCGGATCAGCCTGCTTGGTGATCGCCGGCCAATCCTTGCCGGACAGCAAGCCTTTGGTCTCGGCCAGTTTCGGCATTTGTGGCGCTACGATTCCGTCCGCGTGGCGCAGCAATACGTCGCTACGATTAACGCCGACGGCAAATTTCTTCAGCGCCGCGTTCGCTTCGTCCAGCGTGATCGACTTGACGGTATCGCGCTGCCAGAAGAAAAGACGCCAGTCACCGGCCACTTCTGCTTCCGACAGGAGGTGCGCGAGGTGCTCATGGTCGTTCTCCAGCCTCTCATAGGCATTGAGTTCCTCCATGCGCGCACGGTCCAGTTGTTCCAGACTGATGCCAGTGGCTGCAGCCGCTTCAATATGATGGTGCAATGCCCGCGACAATTCTTCGGCCTCGGCCTCTTTGCCGGCCGTGGCGAAGCCGACCAGCAAACTGTAATCCGTCTGGACATGCGTATTGCATGATGCGGAGACGGCAATCTTGCGCTCAAGCACCAGCTCTTTTCTGAGGCTGCCCCAGTCCTGGGCGCAAATGGCGCTTGCCGCCAGATCCAGCGCGTAGGTTTGCCGATCGGTCAGGCCGGGCACTTTCCATGCACTTGCCGCCATCGTCTTACCCGCAGGCAGAACGAGCTCGCTACGATTGGTGATGGCCTGCGCTTCTTCACGTGTCCAGCTGGTAATCCTGGGGGTCGCCGGATTTCTGGCCGCGGAAAACAATTGGCTCGCCAGCGCCAGTACGCGCTGTGGATCAAAATTACCGGAGACGATCAGCGCGGCGTTGTCGGGACGGTAGTGTTTCTTGTGGAAAGCTTGCAA
>CAJAHZ010000308.1 GCA_903939665.1 uncultured Pseudomonadota bacterium
ACCCGCCATACGCCGTTTGATGTCACCCACCGGAAAATATTCCATCGCGAGGTAGACATGTTCATCCGTAAAACCCTGCTCATAAATCTTGACCACGTTCGGGTGATTGATCTGTGACAGCAGTGAGTACTCCTGGATAAAGCGGTGCAGCAGCGCAGCATCCTGGTTGATGCCGGTATCGAGCACCTTGAGTACGAGTTCCAGGCCATCGGCCTCCCGAACGGCAAGAAACACCTCCGACATCCCGCCGCTGCCAATCTTGCGCAACATGCGGTAGCCCTTGATGGAAACCGGCGCAGGCGCAACCAGATCGCGAAGTTTCAGGGTATCGCCGCCGGCCGCCGATGCCGCAAAAGAAGCATTTGCCTCCAGTGCGAACGAACCCGAAGAGGAGTCCGACTGCCCATGCCGTTTGATCCGGGCGTTGATCGCGGCCAGCAAATCTTCCTGCGAGAATGGCTTGGTGAGGTAATCATCGGCGCCAAGGTTCATTGCCCGACGCATATCGACCCGATCGGCCAGCGCCGTCAGGAAAATAACCGGAATCCCGGCGATCAGCGGATCAGCGCGCAATTGCTCAAGAAAGCCAAAGCCATCCAGCACAGGCATCATGACATCGGACACAATCAGTGCCGGAAGGTGTTTGCGAGCCAGCGGAATGGCGACGGCACCATTTTCAGCGATCAATACGTCGAAGTTCTCCATCCGGAGCATACGCTCCAGATTTTTTCGTATTTCCACATCGTCTTCAACTACCAGAATTTTCACTCGATCATCCGTTCAGTACTGCAGCAAAAAATTCAGACGCAGGCAATCGTCGAACTGGCTACGCTCATTCAGCAAAAACATGTTTTGTGCGCAGCGTCTTCTTCTCCTCGAGCAAACTCAAGAGCCGGTCGATATTCGGGTGTTTACCTGGATGCAAACGGGCATCCTCGGTGTGCTCGGCGAACAGCTCCAGGCCTTTTCTCGCCGCATCCGGCGTGATCGCACCGTAAGTCTGCGCCAAATGGTTATATACGGACAATGAGCCCTGACTACCCGCCTTGTTTTCGATACTGACCAGCACATTCCCTTCAGCATCGAGCAGGTTGATCGCCGCGAGATGGGAAACCCCCGGCAGTTTTTTCAAATTCTCGGAAAATTGCGACACGCTGACCTCTCCCGTCTATTCTTTACGACTGCTGATGATGCCAAGCACCGCGCCAACAAGGACGCACACCAGGATAATTCCCGACACCTGGCCCCAGGTATTGTGCTCCGCCCCGAACACCGACGTCCAAATGGCTGCAGTCACACCGCCGCCGAGTAGGCCGAAGGTTCCGCCAAAGAATGCGCCGCGCCTGGACGCTCCGGCTCGACCATCCTCACCGCAACAGTGCGGACAATGCAGCGAGTCTGCTGGCACCTCACGCTCGCAGTTATGGCAGGTGATTGTCTTTGGATGCAACGCGCCGCCAGCCTCGTCATGCGAGTCGCCCTGACGGACGACTTGTTTCGGGTCCTCGGTGAACACTCAGATTCTCCTCGCCAGTTCGGCCGCCTTGCCGGTGTAGCTCCACGGCGTCAGCTCAAGCAGTTCGGCCTTGGCCGCTGCGGGAATCTCCAGCGACTGGACAAAAGCCTGCATGCCTTCGCGTGAGATGCGGTTGCCGCGTGTCAATTCCTTCAACTTCTCATAGGGATTGGCAATGCCATAACGGCGCATCACCGTCTGAATCGGCTCGGCCAGCAATTCCCAGTTGGCATCAAGGTCGTCATGCAGGCGCTCCGGCACCGCTTCGAGCTTGCCAAGGCCGCGTAGCAACGAATCGTAGCCGAGCAGCGTATAGCCCAACGCAACGCCCATATTACGCAGCACGGTGGAGTCGGTCAGGTCACGCTGCCAGCGCGAGACCGGCAGCTTCTCGGCGAGATGGCGCAGCACGGCGTTGGCCAGGCCGAGGTTGCCTTCCGAATTCTCGAAGTCGATCGGGTTGACCTTGTGCGGCATGGTCGACGAGCCGATCTCGCCGGCCTTGAGCTTCTGCTTGAAGAAACCCAGCGAAATATAGCCCCACACATCGCGGTCCAGATCGACAAGGATCAGATTGGCGCGCGCGAACGCGTCGAACAGTTCGGCCATTGCGTCATGCGGCTCGATCTGGATGGTGTAAGGGTTGAATTCCAGCCCAAGCGACTCAACAAAACGTTGGGCAAACTGTTCCCAGTCGTAGGCCGGGTAGGCCGCCAGGTGCGCGTTGTAGTTGCCGACCGCACCGTTGATCTTGCCCAGCAGATTGACCGCGACGATGCGTACCCGAGCGCGTTCCAGACGATAGGCGACGTTGGCCATCTCCTTGCCGAGCGTCGTCGGCGTTGCCGGCTGGCCGTGCGTACGCGACATCATCGGCAACTCGGCGTGCTCATGCGCGAGCTCCTTGAGACGGGCGAGCACCTTGTCCAGCGTCGGGAGCATCGTTTCATCGCGCGCCGCCTTGAGCATCAGCGCGTGCGAAAGATTGTTGATATCTTCGGAAGTGCAGGCGAAGTGTATAAACTCAGAAACTCGCATGACCTCGGCATTGTCCGCCAGTTGTTTCTTGATCCAGTATTCCAGCGCTTTGACGTCGTGGTTGGTCACCGCCTCGATTTCCTTCACCTCGGCGGCCTGCTGCGGGCCAAAACCGGCAACCAGCGCATCAAGGACGGCTACGGTGGCTGGCGAAAAAGCGGGAATCTCGGCAAAATGCGGCTCGGCGGCCAGCGCCTTGAGCCATTCGATCTCAACCTGCAGGCGGCGACGAATCAGCCCGTACTCGGAAAACTGCGGGCGCAGCGCGTCAACTTTGCTGGCGTAGCGACCATCAAGCGGTGACAGCGATGTAAGGGACGTGAAAGACATTGAAGTTATCCTAGGGCAGCAAACCGCGTATTTTACTCGTCCGTGAATTCCTCCCGCAAATTGATCGGGGACACGATGGTATAATTTGTGCGAAAACCCAACAAACAGGAAGCAGATGAAGCTTATCGGATCACTGACCAGTCCTTACGCCCGCAAAGCGCGCGTCGTTCTGGCCGAAAAGAAAATCGAATACGATTTCGAGCTTGACTCCCCGTGGACGCCGGACAACAAGGTAGCGCAAATCAACCCGCTGGGGAAAATCCCGGTTCTGGTACTTGACGACGACACTGTCCTGTTCGATTCGCGCGTTATCGTCGAGTACCTCGATAACGTCACGCCAAACAACAAACTGATGCCCGCGCCGAACCGCGAGCGTACCGAGGTCAAGCGCTGGGAAGCGCTCGGCGACGGCGTTTGCGATGCTGCCGTGTTGATCTTCCTCGAACGCAAGCGCCCGGCAAAGCAACAGAGCGCCGACTGGATCGCCCGCCAGGAAACAAAAATCGTTCGCAGCCTTGAATTCATGTCCGAGCAACTGGGAGAAAACACCTGGTGCATCGGAACGCACTTCTCGCTGGCCGACATCACCACGGGCTGCGCGCTGGGTTACCTGGCGTTCCGCTTCCCCGAAATCGACTGGCGAGAAAATCATCCCAATCTGGCCCGCATCCACGACAAACTGATGCTGCGCCCGACTTTCGCGGAGACCGCGCCGCAAGATTAGCGCCATTGATCCCCCAGTCAAGATCACCAGCCGCCCCGAGCAATCCGGGCGGCTTTTTTACGCCATGTCGCCAAATCCGCATCCAGTTTCTGCCCCGTGAAGAGGCAGCAGGTGGATGGCCGACGTATACTCTGGCAAGCCTCAACACCCAGGAAATCCGCCGATGCTGATCAATTGCGCCGCCTACGCCAACGGCAAGAAGCTTGCCGACATCCCCATCGCCGACATCAGCGATTATGTCGAACACAGCGACTCATTCGTCTGGGTCGCGCTGCGCGATCCGGAACCTGCCGAACTCGACGAAATGAAAGTCGAATTCGGCTTGCACGAACTTGCGGTCGAGGACGCGCGCAACGGACACCAGCGACCGAAGATCGAAGAATACGGCGACTCGCTTTTCTGCGTACTTCATCTGCTTGAGCTTAATGGCAGCGAACTCTCGGTCGGCGAGGTCGACATTTTCGTTGGCGCCAACTACATACTTTCAGTACGCAATCACAGCCTGCAAAATTTTCTCGGCGTACGCGAGCGCTGCGAGCGCGAGCCGCACCTGCTCTCACAAGGCGCCGGTTTCGTCTTCTATGCCCTGATGGACGCCGTGGTGGACCGCTACTTTCCCATTGTCGACGTGCTTGAAACCGAGCTGGAAACGATCGAGGAGCAAATCTTTGGCAAAGGCACGGCACGGGCCAACATCGAGCGGCTATACACCTTGAAACGCAAAGTTATGGTGCTCAAGCATGCCGTCGCTCCGTTGATGGAAGCGACCAGCAAGTTGCTCGGCAGCCGGGCGCCGAAGATCTGCGCCAACTCGCAGGAATACTTCCGCGACGTGTACGACCACCTGACCCGGATCAACGCATCGCTCGATACGATCCGCGACACAATTGGCACCGCGATACAGGTCAACCTATCGATGGTCACCATCGAGGAAAGCGAAGTCAACAAAAAACTCGCCGCCTGGGCCGGCATCTTCGCCGTGGCCACGGCCTTTGCCGGTATCTGGGGAATGAACTTCAAGGCGATGCCCGAACTGCAATGGGAATACGGCTACCCGATGGCGATTGGCCTCATCTCAATCACCTGCATCACCCTGTACCTGCGCTTCAAACGATTCGGCTGGCTTTGAGAAGAAAAAACGCCTTCATTCTGAGGCTGGAATCAGCCTCTCGAACGCAGTTTTTTCGAAACTGCAACTGGATGGCATTGCGTTCATGGTGCCAATGGCGGCCAAAGTCTATGGACCAGCCTGTGGCTGCAATGTGACGACGGGCAAATTCCGGCCTATTCTGTTGAAAAAGTCGGTTTTTTGCAGCCTTTCAGATTTTAACGCGAGCGTGCTTGAAGCTTTCGTTAGCCTATGCTGAATGAAAGCGGAGAGATAGAGATGTCTGAGGTCTACACGGGGGCTCGCCCCAAGCAGCCAGATGCAAGATCGTTGGCCTTCGTCGGGCCTCACGCAAACCTGTTCATCCTTGTTGTCCTGGCTAATCTTTTCGTCTTTGCCCTGTTGGGATTTACGAGTTACGCCAGCTATAAGAACGTAAGAGAGACCGCGAGGAACGAATCGCGGACCCTTAATTCACTGCTGGCGGAAAATGTCACTGCCGAATTTAACCGTATCAAGTTGGGCCTGGAGGCCAGTGCAGCCGACATCACCCGCTTACGTCGGGAGAACGCTAAAGGCACA
>CAJAHZ010000309.1 GCA_903939665.1 uncultured Pseudomonadota bacterium
GCGTCGGACTGGCTTCGAGACCGCGCTTGCATATCTCAACGAATTCTTCCTGGTTGTAAGCGATGCCGCCGCCCGAACCGCCCATGGTGAATGACGGACGAATGATCGCCGGGAAGCCAATCATCGCCTGCACCTGCTGCGCCTCTTCCATCGAGTGCGCCGCAGCCGAACGCGCCGAGCCAAGACCGATCTTGGTCATCGCCGCCTTGAATTTCTCGCGGTCTTCGGCCTTGTCGATCGCTTCGCGCGAGGCTCCGATCATTTCGACGCCGTATTTTTCCAGCACGCCGTGCTTCGCCAGATCGAGCGCACAGTTAAGTGCGGTCTGCCCACCCATGGTCGGCAGCAGCACATCGGGACGTTCTTTCTCGATGATCTTCTCGACGACCTTCCAGGTAATCGGCTCGATGTAGGTCACATCGGCCATTTCCGGATCGGTCATGATCGTCGCCGGATTGGAGTTGACCAGGATGACCTTATAGCCTTCTTCACGCAAAGCCTTGCAGGCTTGTGCCCCGGAATAGTCGAACTCGCAGGCCTGACCGATGACGATCGGGCCAGCGCCGATGATAAGAACGCTCTTGATATCTGTACGCTTAGGCATGAGTTACTTTCCCTCGGCCTTCTTGTCTTGCATCAACTTGATGAAACGGTCGAACAGGTACGCCACATCGGACGGACCAGGGCTCGCCTCGGGGTGTCCCTGGAAGGAGAAAGCCGGCACGTCGGTGCGGGCAATGCCCTGCAAGGAACCGTCAAACAGCGAGACGTGGGTGACCCGCAAATTGGCTGGCAGCGTCTCGGCATCAACCGCGAAGCCGTGGTTCTGGCTGGTAATCATGACCTGGCCGGTATCGACGTCCTTGACCGGATGGTTGGCGCCGTGATGGCCGAATTTCATCTTCAGGGTCTTGGCGCCGGAAGCCAGCGCCAGCAACTGGTGGCCTAGGCAAATGCCGTAGGTCGGCACGCCCCTGGCAAGCAGTTCGCGAATCGCCGCAATCGCGTAATCACAGGGCTCGGGGTCGCCCGGGCCATTGGAGAGAAAAACACCATCCGGATTGAGCGCCAGCACGTCGGTCGCCGAGGTTTGCGCCGGAACAACGGTCACTTTGCAGCCACGACTGGCGAGCATGCGCAGGATATTGCGCTTGATGCCAAAATCATAGGCCACCACATTGAACTTCGCAGCAGGCCCTGGCGCATAACCCTTCAGCGTCCACTCGCCCTCAACCCACTCGTAGGGCGAATCAACGCTCACCACCTTGGCCAGATCCATGCCGGCCAGACCGGGGAAGGCGCGTGCTTCGGCAATCGCCTTGGCCTCATCGACATTCACCGCCATGATGCAACCGGCCTGAGCGCCCTTCTCACGCAGGATGCGCGTCAGCTTGCGCGTATCTATTCCGCCAATGCCAACAACACCATGGCTTTTCAGATAGTCAGGCAGCGTATTCTGCAAACGCCAGCTTTCCGCACGAATCGGCAGATCGCGAATGACGAGGCCGGCAGCAAAATTGGCACGGGACTCAAAGTCTTCGGCATTACAGCCGACGTTGCCGATATGCGGGTAGGTAAGGGTGACGATCTGGCGGCAATAGGATGGATCGGTGAGGATCTCCTGATAGCCGGTCATCGCCGTATTGAACACCACCTCGCCACTGGTGCTGCCTTCGGCGCCGATGGCGTAACCATGGAAGACAGTGCCATCAGCCAGTGCGAGGATCGCGGGCGGAAGAGTGGGTAACAACGACACAAAAAACTCCTGTTGATCCTGTTGAATGCGTAGCTTAGATACGCAAAAGCGGGACGAGCGCACGGCTCTCCCGCTTGAATTCTTGCAAACCTTCGGATTATACCGGAGGACGCCCCATTCCGGCAATTCCGTTAACGAGATTACTGACGAGACAAGCGGCTTGCGGCGTCAAATTCCCCGCCGTGGCAGAAACTCCGGAGCAGAAGGAACGCCTCCGCCACTCCCGCCATGCGGCCTTAATGCGCACTTAATGTTGCCCGGCTACATTGCGCTGCAACTACCCGAGGACACCATGCGCCCCCTGCTGATTTCACTCTTCCTGATTGCCACCTCCCCCTTCGGCGCCCAGTCGGCCGAAGCGAACCTTGCCTTCCCCACCGTCAAGATGACCGCGCTTCAGGCCAAAACGCTGGGCGTTGAAACACAGGCGCTGATGGCTGCCAGCGCCGGCCTCGACGACGGCCTGCCGGCGCTGGTGCAGGTGCCTAACGAACAACTCCACGTTGTTGCCGCGCCACTGGCTGGCCTGATCGTGGCGCTGGGCGTCGCGCCAGGGCAGCACGTGAAGAAAGGGCAACTGCTGGCCCGCCTGGCCAGCCCGTCGCTGCTCGCCGCCGAACGCGACTATCTGCAGGCAGCGCAGCAGGCGCAACTTGCCGCGCAAGCCGCCCGCCGTGACGAGCAACTATTCAGCGAAGGCATCATTGCCGAGTCGCGTTACCAGAGCAGCCGCAGCGCGTACCAGCAGGCAGCAGTCGCCCTTGACGCGCGACGCCAGGAACTGCGTCTGGCCGGCGTCTCGGACAGCGCCTTGAGCACGCTTCAGAAAACCCAGCGCCTGCCCGCCGAAATAAAGATTCTTTCGCCGATTGACGGCGTCGTCCTGGAACAAGGCACGCAGGTCGGCCAGCGTGTCGAAGCGGCCAGCCCGATCTTCAAAATCGGCCAGACTTCACCCCTGTGGCTTGATATCCAGGTACCGGCGACGCTGGCAGCGCAACTGCATGAGGGGCTAAGCGTGCTGGTTCCTGCGGTTGCCGGCAGCGGCAAGGTAATCAATATCGGCCACCAGATCAATCCGGCCAGCCAGACAATCAATGTCCGCGCCAGGCTCGACACCGGCACCCGGAAACTCGTACCCGGACAGATGGTTGAGGCCATGCTCAGCATCCCTTCCGACAGCACGGCCTTTCGCGTTGCGCTGTCCTCGGTTGTCTACGTTGAGGGCAAGGCATACGTCTTTGTCGCCGAAGCTGACGGCTTCCGTCCGCTGGCGGTGAAGGCCACGCCGCAGGCCGACCAGCGCGTGCTGCTCGAATCGACCGCACTGACGCCGAATACAAGCATCGTCGTCAAAGGACTCGCTGCGCTAAAAAGCATCTGGCTCGCGGAAAAAGACAAGAAGGCGGACTAAGCGATGCTCGCTCACCTGATCGGCTTTTCCCTGACCCAGCGCCTCTTGGTGCTGGTCCTCACGACACTGCTGATCGGCGCCGGGGCATTCGCTTTCAGCCAGTTGCCGATCGACGCCTTCCCGGACGTATCAACGACGCAGGTAAAGATCATCATCAAGTCGCCGGGCATGACGCCGGAGGAGGTCGAGACGCGCATCACCGTGCCGATCGAGCAGGAAATGCTCGGCATCCCGCGCCAGCGCGTGCTGCGCGCGGTGTCCAAATACGCGCTGACCGACGTGACGATCGATTTTGACGACGGTACCGACATTTACTGGGCACGTCAGCAGGTTGCCGAGCGCCTCGCCAGCGTGATGAAAGAACTGCCGGCGCAAGCCTCAGGCGGCTTGGCGCCAATTACCACGCCGCTTGGCGAGATGTTCATGTTTACGATTGAGGGTGATTTATCGCTGGAAGAAAAACGCAGCTTGCTCGACTGGACGATACGCCCGCAATTGCGCACGCTGCGCGGCGTTGCCGACGTCAATAGCCTCGGCGGTTTTGCCCGCAGTTTTGAAGTCACCCCCGACCCGGTCGCGCTCAACACCCGCGGCGTAATGCTTGGTGAGCTGAAGCTGGCGCTCGAAAGCAACAACCGCAACGATGGCTCGGGGCGCATCACCGAAGGCGAAGAAACCCTGCTGGTTCGCGTTGAAGGTGCCATTCGCACGCTCGATGACCTGCGCGCCATTGTCGTATCGACCAAAGGCGGTGCCGTAGTTCGTGTCGGCGATGTGGCAAAAGTCGGCATTGGCAGCCTGACGCGCTACGGCGCGGTGACCAAGGATGGCCGGGGTGAAGCGGTCGAAGGGCTGGTCCTGGGCCTGCGCGGCGCCAACGCACAATCGGTGGTCAGGGCCGTGCGCGCCAAACTCGCTGAAATCGAACCGCTACTGCCGGCCGGTGCAAAAATCGTTCCGCTCTATGATCGCGGCAACCTCGTCGAACGTGCCGTCGGCACGGTTTCCAAGGCGCTGCTCGAAGCCATCGTCCTGGTCGTTATCCTGCTCCTGGCCTTCCTCGGCAATCTGCGGGCGGCGCTGGTCGTGGCGACCATCCTGCCGCTTTCCGCCCTCTTTACTTTCATCCTGATGAACACTTTCGGACTCTCGGCGAATCTGATGAGCCTGGGCGGCCTGGCAATCGCCATCGGCATGCTGGTCGATGCCGCCGTGGTGATCATCGAGAACGTCGAATCTTCGCTTTCGCAGGCCGGCGCCACGCGCAAGCTGCCCCTGCTGCATGTCATCTATCGCTCGGTACGTGAGGTTGCGTCACCGGTCGCCTCCGGCATCCTGATCATCATCATCGTTTTTGTGCCGCTACTGGCGCTCGAAGGGCTGGAAGGAAAACTGTTCATCCCGGTGGCGCTGACCATCGTCTTTGCCCTCTCGGCTTCGCTGATTCTCGCGCTCACCGTCATCCCGGTACTCGCCGCGATGTTCATGAAAAGAGCAGAAGAAGGCGAGGCGCATCACGAGCCATGGCTGGTGCGAAAACTCAACGCGATCTACGCACCCGCGCTCGACTGGGCACTGGCCAACACCAGACAAGTCGTCATTGGCGCCCTGATCATGCTGGCTGCGGCGGCCGGCGCTTACACGTTGCTCGGCAAGACCTTCATGCCGACCATGGACGAGGGCGACATGGTAATGCAACTCGAAAAGCTGCCGTCAATCAGCCTGGAACAGACCATTGAACTCGACCTGCGCGTCCAGCGCGCCATCCTCGAACGGGTGCCGGAAGTCCGCCAGGTCGTCGCTCGCTCGGGGGCCGACGAACTCGGCCTCGACCCGATGGGGCTCAACCAGACCGACACTTTTCTCGTGCTCAAGCCGATTGCACAGTGGCGCACGCCCAGCAAGGAATGGCTGACCGA
>CAJAHZ010000310.1 GCA_903939665.1 uncultured Pseudomonadota bacterium
CGTCGCCCTGCGTCGCATGGCCGTCGACGTGGATGTCGTAGCACAGCGTATCGCCGGGAACCGGCAGGCCGCCACGGTAGGTCAGGTCGCAACCGAGCAGGCGATAGACGCGCTCGCCCTGATTGAGCGAGTCGATACCGAGCCAGCTGATCAGCAGCAGATCGGCCTGGCCCGATTCGATCATCACGCCGGCCGGCATGCGGCCTTCGTCGTCGAGGTACCAGCTGTCGGCGCGCACGTCGGTTTCAGTCCACAGCGTGCCCTTGCCCATTGAGCCGGCAACGGCGTCGATGCCGGTGACGCGGTCGGCGAGCAGCAGCGGCGGCTCGGGCATGCGCACCTGCCGCGCGTAGCCGTCCTGCCCGGCGAACTGCGGGCCGAACACCGATGAAATCTTGCCACCGGCCAGAACTTCAAGCTGTGCGCGGTCGAACTTCGGTCCGGGAAGGACTGCTGGCCGGACTGCGGCAACTGGCTGGGCCGGCGCGCTTGCAGCAACTGGCGGTGACGAGACAACGGGAACAGGCCGGATGACCGGAGTGATCGCAGGAGGAGTCGCTGGCAGAGCCACCGGCTGAACTGCAACCTGCATCGGCGCGGGAGGCAACGAGACAGGGGCAGGAGCAGGCTGTGCAATCGACGCGGCGACTGGCTGCACGACCGCAAGCGTTGCCGGCATGCCGTGCGCAACGCTGCCAAAGGCCTGGCGCAGCGAGTTTTCGGCGGTCTGCTGCAGGGCCAGGAAGCGCTCGTGCACCGCCGCCTGTTGCGCGATGTACGCCTGATGGACGGCGGCGAGTTGCGCCTGCTGGGCCACGAAGCGGGACAGGTTGTCGTTCATGAGAGGTGCCTGTGTTGGGCGCGCCGCAACGGGCTGCGCAAGGAAAGAAGGAACCGGCAAAGGCAGTGGAAGCGGTGCGGCGTGCGCTGTTGCGTGCGCTTTTGCGTGCACTCTCACGGGCGTCGTAAACGCAGCCAGAGGTGGTGCAGGCAACGACGCAACGATAGGAACGGGCGGCTGCACAAGGGCAGCAGCACGAACCTCCGCGCCTTGCAACACAGGTTCAAGATAGGGAGCCGGAGCCATCATTTGCGAGCCATCCTGAACAGTCGTTGCTCGGGGCGCAACGACGTTTTTTTGCGCAACGGGAATCTTTGGCGCCGGCGCATGCGCCGCCAGCGTCAGCAGTGCGCCGGACGGGCGCTTCTGCGGCGCTGCCCGGGCGATCTCGGCTTCGAGCGCAGCCACATCGGCCTTGACGCCGGCCGCAACCAGCCACGCCGCTGCATTGAGCACCTGCCGCACGCCTGAGCGTCCGGCGATATCGAGCGAGACGACCAGATGCTCGCGCTCGCCGAGAATGCGGCGAATCCAGCCACTGCACAGACCACGCGGACCATGCTCGATGAACACGCGGACGCCGTCGGCCCACGCCTGTTCGATGGTGCGCGTGAAGTCGAGCGTATCGACGGCCTGACCGGTGATCGCATCGGCGGCGGCCTCGGAGGTCGGCTTGAACCAGGTGTTGCTGGCGTTGGTGTAGAAGCGTACGTTCGGAACGTCGGTGACTTTGCGGTGATGCAGCTGCCACCACGCATCACGGATTTCCTCGACTTCGGGGCAATGTGCCGCCATATCGTAGCCGAGCGGCAGCGTACGTTCCTTGCCGAGACGCTGGACGACGCGCTCGCAAGCCGCCGCTTCGCCGCCGATCACACAATCCTCGGCGGTATTGATGATCGTCAGGTGCGCCAGTGGCTCGCCGGCCAGCGCGGCCTTCACCTCGGCTAGCGGCGCAGCAATCACGTAACTCGCCCAAGTGGCGCTTGCCGCATCCGGCAGGCCAAGGCGCTGCCACGCACGGCGCGGCGCGGCAAAAGCGCCGACCAGATCTTCAGTAAAGGCCGTGCCTTCACGGCTGGCCTTCATCATCTCGCCCAGATCGTTCCACGCGCCCATGGCAAACAGCGCGTTCGACTCACCCGACGAATAACCGATGGTCGCTTCAGGCTTCAGGCCGAGCAGATGCCGCGTCACTTCGGCGTGCAGCTGGCAGACGAAGGAGGTGCCCCACAGCTGGTCGAGCGGGTGCGTCGGATTGCCATCGCCCGGCCCGTAGAGCCAGTCAGTTGCGGCTTTCATTTCCGAGCAGCGCGCGGCGACGGCGGCGACCTGCTTCGGCAGGGCCAGCGCCAGCTCGCGCCCCATGCCGGGGTAGGCTGCTGCCGCGCCGGTGAAGACGAAGGCGGTCTGCCCGGCAATCGGCGCTTCACGGAAGGCGACGCCTTCCGGAACGGGCCCGCCACCGGCCAGCCAGCGCTGCGCCTGTGCGCTGCGCGTCGCCAGTTCCTCGGCACTGGCGGCGACCACGACAATGCGTGCCGGACCTTCCGACGACTGGCGCCCGGCGCTCAGCGCGGCAATTGCACCGGCCTGATCTGCGCCGGAAAATACATGCAGGCGTGCCGGTGCATCGCCCAGCCAGGCAGCGACTTCGTCACCTTTTAAGCGCGTGCTGGTCGGCGCCGCTTCGAGCACCGAAACCGAGACTTCGGCAATCCGCTCGCCGAACCACGGCGTCGCCGCAGCGCCGGCCTGTGGCCGTGCGCCATGACGCAGCGCCAGTGCAGCAGCGGCGATGTGCAGCAGCCCGTTGGCGGCATGCGCCTTGCCAAAGCTGGCGGCAAGATCGAGACCAGCGTCAAGACCCGCGCCGGCATTGCCGAGCTGCAGATTGGCGGCACTTGCCGAGGTGTCGAGTGTCGCAAAAACAGTGTCGCCATCGCGCCGCGCATCGGCCAGACGCTTCAGCGTCAGCACGACAGCGGCATCACCCGGTTGCGTGCGATGACCGAGCGCTGCCAGCGCGGCGAGGTGCACCGGTTCATGCGAGAGATCCACGGCACCGACCAGCGCCGCGTCGATCTCACCGCAGCGCAGGGCGCGTGCGGCCAGATGCAACGCTGTGACGCCCGACGCTTCTTCGGCCGAGACGGTGAACGCCGGACCGGCCAGATCGAGCTGGCTGTTGATCCGGTTGGCCGGGATGTTCGGCATGGTGCCGACGACACCCGACGATTGCAGCACGGGAACGATGCCGTCACGAGCACTGGCCAGCCAGGCTGGATCGCTGCTCTCGCCGGCCAGACGCCAGCGTGCGCCGTAGCGCGAAACTTCGGCGTCGCAGCCCATGCCGACCAGCACGGCAGTGCGCTCGCGCGGCAGGATGACGCCAAGCGCCGCTTCGCGTGCGGCTTCGAGCACCATGGTCTGCTGCGCCAGCGACTGCTGCAGATCGTTCGGCGGAAAACGCAGGCCTTCGAGCGCCACGGCGACGGTTTGCCGGGCATCCGATGAGGCCGTGCCGGTAAGCAGTTCACGGGCAAAATCGCCGGCATCGTCGCCGCGACCGACGCGCGCGCCGACGCCAACAATGGCGATGACGACGTCGGATTCCGGCGCAGTGAAAGCGCTCGCCGCACCGGCTTTCAGGGTTTCTTCGAGCGATTCGACAATCAAATGGGCGTTGTTGCCACCAAAACCAAACGCGCTGATGCCGGCGCGCTTCGGCCCGGTCCATGCCTCGGCTTCGCGCAGCAGGCGGAACGGCGTCCCGGCCAGCGCGTCATTGGGCTGGTCGATATTCAGCGTCGGCGGTTTCTTGCCGTGTGCCATCGCAGCGATCACCTTGATCAGCCCGGCGACACCCGCCGCCGTGATCAGGTGGCCGAGGTTCGACTTGAGCGAACCAATCGGCACCTCCGAGCAACCGGCAAAAACACGCGACATGCTGCGCAGTTCGGTTGCGTCGCCCACCGGCGTACCGGTGGCGTGACATTCAACGAGACCAATGTCCGAAGGCTGCAAACCGGCCTGTTCGTAAGCCAGTCGCAGCGCCCGCTCCTGCCCTTCTTCCGAAGGAGCAAGCAGACCGCGCCCGCGCCCATCATTTGACAGGCCGACGCCACGGATCACGCCGAGTATCTTGCGTCCGGCCTTGAGCGCGTCCGACAGCCGTTCAAGAACGACGAAACCGGCGCCCTCGGCCGGCACCAGCCCATCGGCATCGCGGTGAAATGGCCGGCTCTGGCCGGTCTTGCTCAATGCCGAAAGCGCGCAGAAACCGACGTGAATGAACAGGTCGTCGGCCTGATTGACCGCGCCGGCGACCATCACGTCGGCGCTGCGGTCATGCAGGCGGTCACAGGCCAGCTTGATTGCGTAGAGCGACGAGGCGCAGGCCGCGTCGAGCGCAAACGCGCCGCCGCCAAGGCCCAGCGCATGCGCCGTCAGATGGGCGGGAAGGCCCGAATTGAAGCGGTTCTTCGCATGCGGGCGGGGCGTCGGGGTGGACAACTTTCCCAGCCACACGCTTTCGGCAAAGCGCGCCATCGCCGCCGAGGGAAACGAGAGGTTGCCGAGCACAAGACCGGTGGCATTCAGGGAACCCACAGCGCCGCCTAACCCAGCGCTGTGCAGCGCCTGACGAACGCCTTGAATGGTCATCTGAAACAGCGGATCGAGCGCCTGCAACTCCTCGGCCGCAAGCGCCGTCCCCGTCGCGTCAAACTGAAAGCCGCTGACATAGCCGCCGACATCCGACCAGGTACGGTCGGCCGATTGCGCAACAGAGCCCACAGCACTCCCCATCACGCTAGCCTGCGGCAGCCCCCAGCGTTCGGCGGGCACCGTCGAAATACTGCTCTTGCCAGCCAGCACGTTGGCCCACAGCGCCTCCGGGGAGAGCGCGCCGGGCAGCGTGCACGACTGGCCGACAATCGCTATCGGCTCGAAACGCATCGCGTGCTGCTTCATGCGAGTGCAGGCGCAGTCTTCGTTTCGCCGGGACGCAGCACCGTTTCGACACCGATCAGTTCGGCAACCATCTCGCCATCGGCATCGGTGAAGGCGATATCGCAGACAGTACGCGCATCGTGAATCCCGCGGCCATAGACCACGCCCTGCATCGGCCCATCGGTCAGACCGTCACGGTAACTGCGGTATTCACCCATCGCCATCGGCAGCACGGCGCCGCCAAGCACATGTTGCGACCAGAGCAGGGCCAGCTGCAGACCGCCGTCCATTGCGGCAGCGTCGCTGCGCCATGATTTGCCGGGCCACGCCGATTTCTGCGTACCCGAAAGCATGCCGACGATACCGTCGCGCGAAACGCCCTGCACCGAGTCGATGACCTGGAAGCTCGGCCCGTGGAACAGCACATGACCGTCGTACACCGCATCCTGC
>CAJAHZ010000311.1 GCA_903939665.1 uncultured Pseudomonadota bacterium
CCCGGCGACGATCTTGGAGAGGTCGAGCAGGTCGTCGATCAGGTGGGCGAGGGTTTTGCCGGCGTTGCCGACTTTGTCGAGGTAGGATTGCTGCGCCGGGTCGTGGCTGAGGCGCCGGGCGAGGTTGGCCATGCCGATCACGGCGTTGAGCGGGGTGCGCAGTTCGTGGCTGACGTTGGCGAGGAAGGCGTCTTTGGCAAGGTCGGCCAGCTTGGCCGCGTCGAGCGCTGCTTCAAGGTCGGCCGTGCGCTTTTGCACCAGCACTTCAAGGTGAACCTGCTGGTTGTGCAGCTGGTTTTCCAGGCGAACGCGTTCGGAAATGTCCGCATAGGTCCAGATACTGCCATCCAGCGGACGCTCCGAATCGATGGCGCGGCCAATCAAGGCGCCCTCGAACAGGCTGCCGTCCTTGCGCCGGAAGATCACTTCTTCGTCGTAGCTCGACCCTTCGCCCAGCGCGCGACACGAGCGCGCGTCGACGCCGTCGAACGCCTCGTGCGTCTCAAAAAACATCGCCGCCGCCTGCCCCTGCAACTCGCCCGACGCGTAGCCGAAAATCTCCTCAAAACGCTGGTTACAGGCAACCACCCGCTGATCCTTGAGATGCACGATGCCGACCAGCGCATTGCGCAGGATCGTTTCGTTTTCGGCAAGCAACTGCCGGGTTCTCGCTTCCGCCTCGACGCGCTTTGCCTCGCTGGCAAAACTGTCGAGCGCCAGGCTGACGTCGATCGCCATTTCCTGCAGCAAATTGCGGATCGCCTCATCGAAGGGTCGCATCTCGCCGGCATACAGATTGAAAGAGCCGACGACGACACCGCCCCGGTAAAGCGGCAGGGCGGCGATGCCACCCCAGCCGTATTTTGCCGCGCGCTCATGCCACGGCGCGGTCAATGGGTCGTTAAAGAAATCCTGGATCCACACCGGATGCGCCTCGCGCAGCGCCGTGCCGACCGGGCCGCGACCGAGCGGGCTGGCCGCGTCGATCGACACCTCGATATCCCGCAGATAATCCTCGGCGCCCTCACCGTGCCAGGCCGTCGGGTAGACCATCCGGCTCTCGGCGTCGATGGTGCCAACCCAGGCCATCTTCATCCCGCCAAACGCCACAGCGTCATTGCAGATCTGGCCGAACAACTCGTTTTCATTGGCACAGCGCACAATCGACTGGTTGCATTGACTGAGCGCCGCGTACACCCCGGTGAGCCGCTGCAACCGCGCTTCGTTGGCCTTGCGCTCGGTAATGTCGCGCATGGTGCCGGTAAAGAAACGGTGCTTGTCCATCGCCCACGCAGCGAGAGAAAGCTCCAACGGAAATTCGCTGCCGCTCTTGTGCCGCCCGGCAAATTCAACGGTTCTGCCGACCGGCTGGGCACCGTCGGCGAGCACCCGGTGCATGCCTGCGTCGTGGCCCTTGTGAAACCGCTGCGGCATCAGCAGGGTCAGCGGCTGGCCGGCAAGCTCGGCGGCGCTGTAACCGAACAGCCGCTCGACAGCCGCGTTCCAGCCGACGATATTGCCGCCGGCATCGGCGCTGACGATCGCATCACTGGAAGACTCGGTCACCGCACGATAGCGCAACTCGCCCTCGCGCAAGGCCGCCTCTTTCTGGACAAGGAACTGCAGTTTCTGCGTGCGCTGCTGCTGGCGCCAAAGCTGCTGCAGCGTCACGCCGATCGCCACCAGCGCGGCAAAAGCCACCACGCAAACCCAGAACACCAGCTCCCAAAGCGGCGCCAGCACTTCAGCGCGATCGACCTTGGCGATCAGAAACCAATCGGTCCCCTTGACCGGCTGGTAGGCAGTCAGCACCGATGCTGCGCGATAATCCCGGCCCGCGGTCGTCCCGGCCAAACCCGAACGGACAGCAATGGCAGCGGGCAAGTCCGGCGTGGCCAGCGGCTGCCTGATCATCGGCTCGGCGCTTCTGCGATGACGCAGATCGTTAAGGTAGACGACGGACTCCTGCTCACGGCGCACCAGCAGGATTTCGGCGCTGGCGCTGGCGGTGGGCCAGCTCTGGATCAAGGGAAAGAGAAAACGCTCGGGATAAACGCGCAGCACAGCCGCGCCGACCGGCTGCCGACCGTATTTCGGGGCGCGCAGCAGCGGCACGATAAAATCGATATGCGTCCGCCCGCTGCTGTCCAGAATGAGCTCGGTGCGTGTCACCTCGCCCGAAGCCAGCGCCATCGGCAACAGCATTCCCGTTGATGCGGCAAACGGGGGCTGCTCGCCGAGCGCGAGCAACGGCCAGCCCTGCGCATCAACCAGCAGGATCGAGGCGTATCTGTGGGTTTGCTGTATGACCTCCAGTCGGGCGCGGAGCAGCGCCTTCAGCGCCGGGTCGTTATCCTGCGAAAAAGTGACGGCCTGCTCGATGAAAGCTTCGTTATCGGCCAGCGCCTGGGTATCGCTGCGCCGTTCGACCAGCCAGTTTTCGATCTGCTCGGTCTTCAGCCGCGCAATGGCGCGCAGGTTGTCATAGGCCTCGTGCTCGACCTGCGGGCCTTGCACCTTGAAAACAAGCAAGCCGAACAGCGGCACGACCAAAGCAAACACGAACATCAACAACACCCGCCGCCCGGTGAGCGGTATAGCGCCATCCTCGCCGCCACCGCTGGCCGGCGCGCCCTGGGATAAACGCCAGCCATTGAGCAGCAGGTAGAGCAGGCTGCTGGTGACGACGATGAAGGCAAACCCCTTGACCGTCGACAGGCGGGTGATGGTTTCCGGATCGACAATCCGTTCCAGCGCACGATCGGAAAAAAATATCCACACGGCGGCAAACGCCGCGTAGAGAAACACAACGACGGCAGGCGCAGCGCGGCCCGACATGGCCTTTTTCATACCGTGCCAGGCCACCTGTTGGGTACCTGAGTCGACAGGGGCACGCATCTAGCGCTTGCCCTCAATGGCGCCAGTGCCACGACATGGGTCCGGCGCGCAAAAACTGTCGAAGAAAATAGCCGCCGGCACCGGTCGGCCAAACAGATAGCCCTGATACGCGCTACATCCGATGCTCGCCAGAAAATCCCGCTGCGCCGCAGTCTCGACGCCCTCGGCAACGACCGCCAGACCGAGACTCTGCCCAAGCGCAACGATGGTGCGGGCAATCGCCGCGTCGCTCGGATCGTTCAACACATCGCGCACGAAAGAACGGTCGATCTTCAGCTGATCGAGCGGCAGGCGCTTGAGATAGGCGAGCGACGAATAGCCGGTGCCAAAATCATCGAGGGCAAAGCCGATCTCCTGCGCCTTCAGCAGGCGCATTTTGCCGATCGTGTCGTCCAGATCGTCGAGCAACAGGCTCTCGGTCAATTCCAGCTTGAGTTTTTGCGGACTGGCGCCACTGGTGCCGAGAGCGGCCAGCACCTGCCCGACGAAATCCGGATGGTGAAACTCGCGAGCGCTCACATTGACCGCCAGCGTCAGTTGCGCCCTGGCCGGGTCGCGCGCCCAGACGGCCAGCTGCGCACAGGCCGTTTCCAGCACCCAGCGGCCAAGCGGCAAAATCATCCCGGTCGACTCGGCCAAGGCAATGAAATCGAGCGGCGCCACCAGTCCGCGTTGCGGGTGCTGCCAGCGCACCAGCGCCTCGGCCCCGGTCAGGCAGCCGTCGCCATCGACCTGCGCCTGGTAATAAAGAACGAACTGCCCTTCGCGCAGGCCCTGACGCAGATCGGCCTCAAGTGCGGCGCGCGCCCGCACCGCCGCCTGCATCGCCGGGTCGAAGAAACGCAAGGTATTGCGCCCCGCCGCCTTGGCCTGATACATGGCCAGATCGGCCCGGCTGATCAACTCATCAACACTCTGCTGGCGACCGCTGTACAGGGAGATGCCGATGCTCGATGTGCAATGGTGCGTTACCGCGCTGCTCACCCCGTCGCGCAGGCCGATTTCAAGCAAACAGGGCTGGCTCAGCGCGGCGAGAATTTTCACCGCCACGGCCTCGGCCTGCGCTGCGGCGAAGCCTCCGGCATCGAGGTCGTCGAGCACCACCACAAACTCATCGCCGCCCAGCCGCGCCACGGTATCGCCCTGCCGAACGCAGGCTTGCAGGCGCACGGCGATCTCGACCAGCAACTGGTCGCCGATTTCGTGGCCGCGCGTGTCGTTGAGCGTTTTGAAATGATCCAGATCGATAAAAATCAGCGCACCGCAACGCCGGCTGCGCTCGCTGCTGACCAGCGCATGCGCCAGCCGGTCGAGCAGCAGCCGCCGGTTGGGCAAGCGGGTGAGCGGGTCAAAGAAGGCGAGTCGTCTGATCTGCTCTTCTGCCGCCTTGCGCTCGGTGAAGTCGTCAAGAATGACAAACACCTTGCCGGCCACCAGCATGCCGTAGATAAACATGGTCTTGTTGCTGCCGTCCTTGCAACTGACCCGGCACTCGCGCCCCTCGATCTCCTGATTACCGGCCATCGCCTGTTCGAGCAGTTCGCTCCACTGCGTCATCATTTCGGCCCGATAGGCAAGGTCGGGGTAGGCCCGCACCCACCATTGATCGAGGTCGGGAATATCCTCCGGCAGGTAGCCGAGCGTCTGGATCATGCGGCGGTTGATCCGCTCGATGCGCCCGTCCATGCCGACAATCCCCATCGAAACGGGGCTCTGCTCGATGATCGCGGCGAGCAACTGCTCGCTCTCGCGCAGCGCCGCCTCGGCGCGCTTGCGTTCGGTGATATCGCTGAGTGAAGTCACGCGCACCGTGCGACCTTTGTAGCGCATCGTCTTGCCGTGCAGCAGCGCGGGGAAGGTCGAACCATCCTTGCGCAGGGCCGTCACTTCATAAGGATTCTCATCGCGGTTGCGCATTTTCTGCATGACATGCAGGCGATCGTGCGCAACAATCCAGTCGGTTCCCGGCCGACCAATGGCTTCAGCCGACGTGTAGCCGAACATCTCCTCGGCGCGCCGGTTTTGTTCCAGGCAGATGCCCTCCTCGGAGAAAAAAATCGCCTCGAATGCCGCCTCGCTCAAGCCGCGGTACTTCTCCCGGCTCTCCTCAAGAGACGCCTGAATCTGTTTTTGCTCGTCAAGATCAACAAGGACAAGCGCATCGCCGGAAACCTTCATCATGCCCCTCTGCCCTCTGGCGAAAGTGGCAGGCCGCCGCTCAGCGTCTTTCTCGCCGCCGCGAAATCAAAGCGCTGCACCTGCCCCAGCGCTTGCTGCAGATGCGGCGCCCAGGGCGTGTCCTTCAATGCCTCCAGGCAGCGGGCAAGCGCAGTCGCGCAGCCGCCGTCACTGGCGTCAAGCATCCGAAGCAGTTGCGTTACGG
>CAJAHZ010000312.1 GCA_903939665.1 uncultured Pseudomonadota bacterium
ACAGAAATGAAGGAAATCAGATGTTAGCGGGCTGTCATCCCGAAAAAACACGGCGATAACGCGATTTAAACCCGCCCGGCCAGTCGCCCGGGTCAAAGTGATACAATGCCCCGCCTAACCAATACTTACTGCCACTGGAGACTAATGTGCTGATCAGCACCGCCCACGCCCAAACCGCCGCCTCGTCATCAGCCGGCGGAGGTTACGAGCAGATTCTGATGATGCTCGCCATGTTTGTTGTCCTGTATTTCATCATGATCCGCCCGCAAATGAAGCGCGCAAAAGAGCACAAGGCGCTTGTCGAAGCCCTCTCCAAGGGTGATGAAGTCGTTACCCAGGGCGGAATCGCCGGCCGCATCATTAAAGTTGGCGACAGTTTCGTTACCGTTGAAATTGCAGACAAGGTCGAGATCCAGGTGCAAAAGCCGGCGATCCAGCTGGTTCTGCCCAAAGGCTCACTCAAGTCGCTCTAACACCCGTGCCGGACTCGGTGCCGCCCTTGGCACCCGTTCGCGCCACATCTGATCGCACATCCCCATGAATCGCTACCCGCTCTGGAAATACGTCATCGTCGCTTTGGCGCTGGCAATCGGCTTTGTTTATACGCTACCGAACTTCTTCGGCGAGTCACCCGCCGTTCAGGTTTCCAGTGCCAAGGCCACGCTCAAGACCGACATCAAGACGCTGGAGCGCGTGGAAAGCACGCTCAAAACGGCAAACGTCGAGACCAACGGCCTATCCCTCGACCCGCACGGCGTCAAGGTTCGCCTGAAGGACGCCGACACCCAGCTCAAGGCAAAAGACCTGCTCGAAAAGCAGTTCAACCCGGATGCCAGCAACCCGCAATACGTCATTGCGCTGAACCTGCTGTCCAGCTCGCCACAGTGGCTGACCAACCTGCATGCCTTGCCGATGTACCTTGGCCTCGATTTGCGCGGCGGCGTGCACTTCCTGCTGCAGGTCGACATGAAGGGCGCGTTGACCAAGCGCCTCGACTCGATCAGCGCCGATCTGCGCAGTCTGCTGCGCGACAAGAATATCCGCCACGCCGGCATCGGCCGTGAAGGCGAACGCATCGCCATTCGCTTTCGCGACGCCGAAACGCGCAACAAAGGGCGCATCGCACTTGAAGACAACCAGCCCGAATTGCAGTTTGCCGATCAGGGCGAAGGCAGCGAACTCAAACTGGTCGCCACGCTGAAGCCGACCGAAATAAAACGCATCCAGGAAGATGCCATCAAGCAAAACATCGTGACGCTGAACAATCGGGTCAACGAACTCGGTGTCGCCGAGCCGGTGATCGCCCAGCAAGGCATCGACCGCATTGTCGTTCAACTCCCGGGCGTGCAGGACACAACGACCGCCAAGGACATGATTGGCCGGACCGCGACGCTTGAAGTACGCATGGTCGACGAGGCCGCCACGCAAACCGGGAGCACGCTTGGCGTCGACATCGTCCCCGAGCACCAGCGCGACGGCACGGAAAACCCCGTGGCGCTGAAGAAAATGGTTGTCCTCACGGGGGATCGCTTCAGCAGTGCGAAGGCTACTTTTGACCAGAACCAGCAGCCCGCCGTCTCATTGTCGCTCGACGCAGCCGGCGGTCGCATCATGCGCGACGTCACCCGGGAAAACCTCGGCAAGCTGATGGCGATTGTCCTGTACGAAAAAGGCAAGGGCGAAGCAATTTCCGTTGCCAAGATACAGGGCGAGTTTGGCAACCAGTTCCAGATCACGGGAAGATTCACGGCAGAGGAAACGACTCGTCTGGCCATCCTCATACGCGCCGGTTCGCTGGCTGCGCCAATGGAAATTATCGAAGAACGCACCATCGGCCCGAGCCTCGGCGCGGACAACATCAAGAAGGGCTTTAACTCGACGCTGTGGGGCTTCGCCGCCATCGCCACCTTCATGATCGCCTACTACATGCTGTTCGGCCTCATCTCGGTCGCTGCGCTGGCCGCCAACCTGCTCTTCCTGCTCGCCCTGCTCTCGATGCTGCAGGCGACCCTGACCCTGCCCGGCATCGCCGCCATCGCGCTAGCGCTGGGCATGGCCATTGACGCCAACGTGCTGATCAACGAACGCATCCGCGAGGAACTGCGCAACGGCCTGACGCCGCAGGCAGCAATCCACGCCGGTTACGAGCGCGCCTTCGGCACCATTCTCGACTCAAACGTGACCACGCTGATCGCCGGCATCGCCCTGCTGATCTTCGGCTCAGGCCCGGTCCGCGGCTTTGCCGTGGTGCATTGCTTGGGCATTCTGACCTCGCTGTTCTCGGCCGTCGTCGTATCGCGCGCACTGGTCAATCTGATCTACGGTCGTCGTCGCAAGCTTGAATCGCTGGCCATCGGCCAGATCTGGAAACCCGGCAACACCACCAACGCAGTTGCAGCGAAATAAGGAAGCAAGAACATGGAATTCTTCCGTATCAGAAAAGACATCCCGTTCATGCGCCATGCGCTGGTGTTCAATATTATTTCCTTGATCACCTTCCTGCTTGCCGTGATTTTCCTGTTTAGCCGCGGACTGCATCTTTCGGTGGAATTCACCGGCGGCACATTGATCGAGGTGAACTACACACAAGCCGCCGAGCTGGAAAAGATTCGTGGCGGGCTTTCGAAGGCCGGCTACACCGACATCGCAGTACAGAATTTCGGTTCCAGCCGGGACGTACTGATCCGCCTGCCGCTCAAGGCAGAACAAAACACCTCGAAGATCGGTGAAGCGGTGATGCAGGCGCTCAACGCCGAAGCACCGGGCGCCACACTACGCCGCGTCGAGTTTGTCGGACCGCAGGTTGGCAAGGAGCTTGCCGAGAACGGTGCGCTGGCACTGCTACTGGTCGTCATCGGCATCGTCATCTATCTCGCCTTCCGCTTCGAATGGCGGTTTTCCGTATCGGCCATCATCGCCAACCTGCACGACGTGATCATCATCCTCGGCTTCTTCGCCTTCTTCCAGTGGGAGTTTTCACTCTCCGTGCTGGCGGCGGTGCTCGCCGTTCTCGGCTACTCGGTCAACGAATCGGTGGTCGTCTTTGACCGCGTGCGTGAAACGTTCAAGAAGGCCCGCGGCATGACCACGCCGCAGGTACTCGACCACGCCATCACCAGCACCATCTCGCGCACCATCATCACGCACGGCTGCACACAGCTGATGGTGCTGTCGATGCTGGTATTCGGTGGCGAGACGCTGTACTACTTCGCACTGGCGCTGACTATCGGCATCTGCTTCGGTATCTATTCCTCGGTGCTGGTCGCCAGCCCGCTGGTCATGTGGCTCGGCGTCTCGCGCGAGCAGTTCATCAAGGTAAAGAAACAGATCGAAGGCGCCAACGAAGATGGCGCCGTGGTCTAAGCGCTAAGCGCGTTTCACCTTAGCCTGCGCTCACGCGCCGGAAGTATCCGGGCGCAGCACCTGCCGCCGCTCGCAAGACGAAGCGATCGCGGCAGGCCAGCGTGACGAAATGAAATCGACGACCGCGCGAGCGCTTTCTAAACGCTGACTGGGCTCTTTCGCCATCATCAGATCGAGCAATTCCTGGTAAGCCGCGAAGCGCTCTTCAAGGCGCGGCGCTGGCGAGAACAGGTGCTGCGCGATCAAGGCCTCAAGCTTGTCTGCCGTATAGGGTCTGGCACCCGTGAGCATCTCGAAAAAGATCACGCCGAGGCTATAGATATCCGTCGCATCACTCACGGCCCGCCCCATCGCCTGCTCCGGGCTCAGATAGGATGGCGTGCCGACAATCTCGCCATGCAAAGTGTGCCCGAAATCGATATCGCAATGCTTGGCGATACCGAAATCGACCAGTGCAATACTGCCGTCGGCGCGCAGCATCAGATTGTCGGGCTTGACATCACGATGAACAATGCCCAAAGCATGAATCTCGACGAGGGCGCGCGCCACCTGAACAACGACCCCAAGTGCTTCGTTCTCCCGGAAGCCACCCGCCATACGCCGTTTGATGTCACCCACCGGAAAATATTCCATCGCGAGGTAGACATGTTCATCCGTAAAACCCTGCTCATAAATCTTGACCACGTTCGGGTGATTGATCTGTGACAGCAGTGAGTATTCCTGGTTAAAGCGGTGCAGCAGCGCAGCGTCCTGGTTGATACCGGTATCGAGCACCTTGAGTACGAGTTCCAGGCCATCGGCCTCCCGAACGGCAAGAAACACCTCCGACATCCCG
>CAJAHZ010000313.1 GCA_903939665.1 uncultured Pseudomonadota bacterium
CAACGCTAGCCTGCGCTCGACTCTGCGCACGGCTGTAAAGCGTGTGCAAAAGGCGATTGTCGCTGGCGACAAGGCTGCTGCTCAAAGTATTTACCAAGAATCCGTCTCGGTGCTTGATCGCATCGCCGACAAGAAGATCATTCACAAGAACAAGGCTTCGCGCCATAAGAGCCGCCTGTCGGCCCAGATTAAGGCGCTTGCTGCCTGATTGCTTCTTGCTGGGCAATAAAAAACGGCGCTTTTTGGCGCCGTTTTTTATTGCCCAGCTTTTGTCTGCTTTCAACGCAAGTCAGGCTTTTTTGTCCTTGCCGTCAATCGGGCAAACACCTTCGATGACCTGCAGGTCGTTGTCTTGGGCGAAGTTGAGGATGAAGCGGTAAGCCATTGGCTCGGCGTCGTAGAGTTGGCCTTCGACGAAAACCGCCTTCTCGCCGTTGTACTCGCCCGGGCCGACGTAAGGGGAGTATTTCATTTTTTTTCCGGCGCCGAATGCCGACAGAACGCCGCACAGCCGTTCGGCCCAATCGCTTGGGCGGAATTTTTTTCCTTCGGTGGTCAGGCCGACGATGATGAAGGTGTTATTCGACGAAATGCTCATGTCTCGGCGATGTCTCGGCGGCGTGCGCCGTGAATTATTGTCATTGAACTTCTGCCTGGGCAGGAGACCGCTCGAATTCTAACAGAAAGGCAGTATCTTCGCCGACTGTTGGCTGCTCGGTCCACTTCCTTGCTACATCATGCGCGCCTTCCCTTACACCGGGCTTGCAAAAATCGCTGCTTGCCTTGCATTTTGAGAATTTACTGCATATAGTTGCTACATCTGGTTGATATAAAGGTGTTTTCATGCAGCCTGCGCTGAGCACAAAATACGGTTTTCGCATTCGTACGCGAAACGGATCGGTCGTCGACAATCTGTCGATCTTTGGCAAGGACGAGCCGGATGCTGAACGCAAGCTGCGCCAGATCTATATGGGATGTGAAATCCTTGAGGCAAAGCGTCTGGTGATTCAGGCCCCGCGCAGTGGGCCGATGACCTACGAGGATATTGTTGATCTGATCTCGGATCCGAGCGATATCAAGCAGGGCTAGCTCCCGTACCGTTGCAGTCCCGGGCAGTGCTTGGCTTTGCAGCGCTACAGGAAGCCCTGCTGTTTCAGTTCCTGGTAAAGGGCTGCGTAGTCCCGCGCCCCGGCGCTCATTGCATTGTGGCTGAAGACATCACGGTTCTGTGAAGGGCTCTCGGCGAGTGCCACATTTTCCGAAATGACCGTTTTGCAAACTTCATCCGTGTAGCGTGCGCGCAGACGGTTTTGTATGTCCTCGCTCATCTTTCGCCGGCGGGCGTAGCGCGTCAGCAGGTAGCGGCGCTCAACGCGGCGCTTGAGCACGGGTTCGAGGATCGCCAGCGTCCGTGTCATTTGGTCCGCGGCCTGGAGTGACAGATAGTCGGTGGAGATTGGGATGAGCAGGAGATCGCAGGCAAAGATGGCGTTCAGGGCAAGAACGCCGACATAGGGGCAGCAGTCGATCAGTGTTTTCTGTGCGGCGTTGCCCGGTTTTGCCGCGTCGATTGCGTCGAGACCGGCGCGCAGCTTGTTGAGGATCGCCGGTCCTTTGCCAAAAATTGAATCGACCTTGATCAATTGCTGGTGCGACGGCACCAGCCTGCCGATACCTTCCCAGGGGATTGCCAGTTCATCAAGCCCGCGCAGATCCTGATAAAAGCCGAAAAGGCTGCGGTTGGAGTCGAGAGGTACCGATCCGTTGATTCCGCTCAGGTGACATTGGGGGTCAAGGTCGAGTAAAAGTGGCTTTCCTCCGTCACGCGCGGCGGCGGCGGCGAGGTTGAGCGTCGTCGTGGTCTTGCCGACGCCACCTTTTTGATTGAATACAGCAATTCGCATATGCTGCATTGTAACGTGTTGGAAGGCTCTCGCGCACTGCTCGAGCGTATATACAAGCCGCTGTTTTTCACTTAACATTCCACCCCTTGCATGGCCGGTGCGCAAGCCTTTGAGGCGTGCGTCCGATGCCTTCAAGTGCGGGAATACTCCGGCGGCGCCAGCCGCCGTTTCAGTTTCAGAGCCTCTACAAGGGGTAGTTTATGTCTCACCTGATGAATACCTACGCCCGGTTGCCCGTTGCCTTCAGTCATGGAGACGGCAGCTGGATCACAGATACTGATGGCAAGCGCTATCTGGATGCGCTGTCGGGAATCGCCGTTTCGACCCTCGGGCACAACCACCCTAAGCTGGTCACGGCGATTGCCGCGCAGGCAGGACGTTTGCTGCACACATCGAACCTTTACCGGATGCCGCAGCAGGAGCAACTCGCCGACAAGCTGGCGAATCTCGCCGGGATGGATGAGGTGTTTTTCTGCAACTCCGGTTGTGAAGCCAACGAAGCGGCAATCAAGCTGGCGCGGTTTTTCGGTCACCAGAACGGAATCGATAGCCCGGCGATTATCGTCATGGAAAAAGCTTTCCACGGGCGAACCATGGCAACGCTCTCGGCGACCGGTAACCGCAAGGCACAGGCCGGTTTTGAGCCACTGGTTTCCGGTTTTGTCCGTGTGCCGTACAACGATCTTGATGCGATCCGTGCGGTTGCCGAGCATAACCACAACGTCGTTGCCGTGATGCTTGAAATTGTTCAGGGCGAAGGCGGCATCAATATCGCTGACGTCGAATTCCAGCGCGGCTTGCGTGCCTTCTGCGATGAGCGGGGCTGGTTGTTGCTGTGTGACGAAGTGCAGTGCGGGATGGGGCGTACCGGCACCTGGTTCGGCTTTCAGCACGCGGGCATCATTCCCGACGTGGCGACCTTGGCCAAGGGGTTGGGCGGCGGTGTGCCGATCGGCGCCTGCATCACGGCGGGCAAGGCAAGCGGGCTGTTCAAACCAGGCAATCATGGTTCTACCTTCGGCGGCAATCAGTTGGCGACGACTGCTGCGCTGACCACTATCGATGTCATCGAGAGGGACGGCCTGATGGCCAATGCCGAGGCAATTGGCCGGCTGATCCGCGAGGAACTGGCGCAGGCATTGTCTGGTGTCGTCGGTGTCGTTGATATCCGTGGTCAGGGGCTGATGATCGGCATCGAACTGGATCGTCCATGCACGGAACTGGTCATGCGCGGACTTGAGGCGGGTCTGCTGATCAACGTGACGGCGGACAAGGTTGTGCGTCTGCTGCCACCGCTCACCTTTAGCGCTGACGAGGGCCGCGAGTTGGTGAATCGTCTGTCGGCGCTGATCCGCAGTTTCGTTGCGGCTTGAAGGATTGCCTATGACACCGGTTAAACATTTTCTACAGTTCAAGGATTTTACGCGCGAGGAGTTCGACTATCTGTTCGCGCGTTCGCGCTGGATCAAGGCGCAGTTCAAAGCCTACAAGCAATATTGGCCGCTCACTGACCGAACGCTGGTGATGATTTTTGAAAAGGCGAGTACGCGCACGCGCCTTTCTTTCGAAGCCGGCATTCAGCAGCTCGGCGGTTCGGCGATCTACCTCAATACCCGCGACTCGCAACTCGGGCGCGGTGAGCCGGTTGAAGATGCGGCGCAGGTCATCTCGCGCATGAGTGACGTGGTGATGGTCCGCACCTTCGAGCAGGAGATCATCGAACGCTTCGCCGCCAATTCGCGTGTCCCGGTAATCAACGGCCTGACCAACGAATATCACCCCTGCCAGATTCTCGCCGATATCTTTACCTTCATCGAGCAGCGTGGGCCGATTCAGGGCAAGACGGTGGCGTGGATCGGTGATTCGAACAATGTTTGCAATACCTGGCTGCAGGCCGCTGAAGTGCTCGATTTCAATGTGCATGTGTCGACGCCGCCGGGCTACGAAGTCGAGGCCGAGCGCGCCGGTCTTTACGGCAATGATCACTTCGAGCAGTTTGAAGACCCGATGGAGGCTGCGGAGTTTGCCGATCTGGTGACGACCGATGTGTGGACCTCGATGGGTTTCGAGGCTGAAAACGACGAGCGCATGCGTGATTTTGCCGACTGGCAGGTTGATGCCGAGATGATGCGTGCCGCTCGTCCGGAAGCCGTGTTCATGCATTGCCTTCCGGCGCATCGCGGCGAGGAAGTTTCGGCCGAAGTGATCGACGGTCCGCAGAGCGTTGTCTGGGATGAGGCGGAGAACCGCCTGCACGTACAAAAAGCGCTGATGGAGTATCTGCTCCTCGGTCGCGTCAATGTTTAATCTTTGCAGGAAAGCATCATGAGCGACATCAAGAAAGCAGTACTGGCCTATTCGGGTGGCCTCGATACCTCCGTTATTCTGAAGTGGTTGCAGGATACCTATCAGTGCGAAGTCGTTACTTTTACCGCTGATCTGGGGCAGGGTGAAGAACTTGAGCCGGCGCGCTCCAAGGCGCTGAAGTTCGGCATCAAGCCCGAGAATATCTTTATCGACGACCTGCGCGAAGAATTCGTTCGTGATTTCGTTTTTCCGATGTTCCGTGCCAACACCGTCTATGAAGGTGAGTACCTGCTCGGCACCTCGATCGCGCGACCGCTGATCGCCAAACGTCTGATCGACATCACCAATCTCACCAACGCCGATGCCATCTCGCACGGCGCTACTGGCAAGGGTAATGACCAGGTCCGTTTCGAACTCGGTGCCTATGCGCTGAAGCCCGGCATCAAGGTCATCGCCCCGTGGCGCGAATGGGATCTGCTGTCGCGCGAGAAACTGCTGGCCTATGCCGAGCAGCACGGCATTCCGGTTGAGATGAAGCACAAGGCGGGTGGCTCGCCCTACTCGATGGACGCCAATCTGCTGCATATCAGCTACGAAGGCCGTCACCTCGAAGATCCGGCAGCCGAAGCCGAGGAGTCGATGTGGCGCTGGACGGTGTCGCCGGAAGCGGCGCCGGATAAAGCCGAGTATCTCGACCTTGAATTCGAGCAGGGCGATCTCGTTTCGATCAATGGCCAGCGTATGCCTGCGCACGAACTGCTCGCGACACTGAACCAGCTTGGCGGCAAGCACGGCATCGGTCGTCTCGATCTCGTCGAAAACCGCTACGTCGGGATGAAGTCGCGCGGCTGCTACGAAACGCCCGGTGGCACCATTTTGCTGCGCGCACACCGCGCCATCGAATCGATTACGCTTGATCGCGAAGTCGCCCACCTCAAGGATGATCTGATGCCGCGCTACGCCAGCCTGATTTACAACGGCTATTGGTGGAGTCCCGAGCGGCGCGCCCTGCAGACCCTGATCGACCAGACGCAGCTGTCGGTCAACGGCTGGGTCCGTCTCAAGCTCTACAAGGGCAACGTGATCATCTGTGGTCGTGATTCGAAAACCGATTCGTTGTTCGACTCGACCATTGCCACCTTCGAGGACGATGCGGGCGCTTACGACCAAAAGGATGCCGGTGGCTTTATCAAGCTCAACGCGCTGCGCATGCGGATTGCCGCCAATCTCGCCAGCCGCAAGGGCTAAGCGGAAACGTATTGATGTTTGGATTGACAGAAGAGCAGGTTTCAGATTTCGGCATGACCTTCGGGGTCGGCGCCTTCATGCTCTTCATGTTGTTCATCATCGGCGAGATCGCGTGGAAGTCGAAGGCGGGAAAGACGGGAACGGTCGTGCTGTTCTTCGTACTCGCTTTCGGCATGCTCGGTTTTGTCGCCAAAGCTGTGATTCAAAAGATATGGGGAATTTGAAAATGTCGCAATTTGAAAATGTCAGCGTCGTCAAGCAGGCTAATGTTTATTTTGACGGAAAATGCGTCAGTCATACCGTCCAGTTGGCCGACGGTACGAAAAAAAGCGTTGGCGTGATTCTGCCGGCAACTCTTGTTTTCAACACCGGCGTGCCGGAAATCATGGAAGGCGTTGCCGGTTCGTGCCGCGTTCGCCTGAAAGGCGCGAGCGACTGGACGACCTACGGTGCCGGCCAGTCCTTCAACGTTCCGGGCAATTCTTCTTTCGAGATTGAAGTTGCGGCCGGCGACGCCTATCACTACGTTTGTCATTTCGGTTAAGCGGGGGCTCTGATGCCATCTTTCGATTTTTCTTCAGAAGTGGACATGGTGGCACTGAAGAATGCCATCGACTCGGCCGGTAAAAAAATCATCGGACGCCATGATTTCAAGGGAACCAGTGCCAAGGTCGAATTGAGCGAAAAGGACAAGAGCATCACCATTTACGGTGACTCCGATTTCCAGCTCGGGCAGGTCAAGGATATTCTTTTTCCCGAGATGGAAAAGAAGGAGCCGGACTGTACCAAGCGCCTCGATGCTCAGACAGTGCAGAAAGTTTCCGGCGACAAGGTCAAGCAGGAGTTGAAGATCAAGGTCGGTATCGAAAGCGAACTGGCCAAGAAGATCGTCAAGCTGCTCAAGGATTCGAAGCTCAAGGTGCAGGCCGCTATTCAAGGCGATGCCGTGCGCGTGACCGGTGCCAAACGCGACGTCTTGCAGGAAGCCATTGCTTTGATCAAGAAGTCGATTACCGACTTCCCGATCAAGCAAGGGAATTTTCGCGACTGATTTCTGTACTCCCCTCGGGAAAGGCGCTCTTCAGCGTCTTTTCATGGCAGCCGTCAGGCCGTGCGCTCCCCTGAATGATTTGCGAGCGACCTGAATTAGCCATTCCCGCATTCCGGAAAATATGCCAGCAACCATCGAGTCTCCTGTTTCAGGCATTACCCTTGAAGACATCCAGCAATGGTTTGACGCGCATCTGATCGACGAGGCGCAGCGGCTGCTGCCGCTGGTGCGCGATCTTGACATCGATGCCGATCGGATCAGTGCGACTGTTTCCGATTCCGAGCGCAAACCCCATGTCTCGACATTTCGGTTTTCCGTTCCGGTTCGAGGCCAGCGGGCGCTTTACAACACCTGCACTTGCCGTCAGGGTGGGCATTGTGTGCATGTGGTCGCGATGTTGCTGAAAGTGATTGAAGAGCGTGATCAGAAGGATCACATTCGCCCCGGCGTGCTCTCCTGGGTCGAGGAGTTGCGTCGGGTTGCCGCGGCAGTAACCAAGAAAAAGACCAAGCCGTCAGTGCACCGGCATCAGCTGTTTTATATGCTGGACTGGACATCGGATGCCCGGGGTTTTGGCGTGACCGTGCATAAGGGTCGCGATCCGGATAGCGCCGAGGAATGGTGGAGTATCGATCGGGCGCTGATCAAGCCGCCGCAGTTCGTTAATGAAGAGGATCTCGGTATCTTGCGTCTGTTGTGGGCCGAGCGAACCTTCGAAACCGGCTTGCGCGCTTTTGGCCTGGGGCCGAAACATGGTAACGAAGTGCTGCTGCGTATGGCGCAGAGCGGTCGCTTGTGTCCGCTCAATGATCCGGCGCCGCTGCATCTTGCCGAAGCGCGTCCGGCCAGTGTCGTCTGGCAGGTTGATGCCAACGGACAGCAGATCCCGCTCCTGAAGCCAGAGCCGCCCGTCGATCTGGTCATTCCACTGTTGTCGCCCTGGTACGTTGATCTCGATGAGGGGCTGATCGGTCCGCTTGAGTTGGTCGGCAATCCGGCGGTGATTGCGCGCTTGTTCTCGCTGCCACCGCTCTCGGCCAAGGAGGCATCGCTGGTCGCCGAAGCGCTGACCGAACTGGCGCCCGAGCTTCCTACGCCAACCGAAGATGCCAGCGCCAGATTGCGCACCATCGAGGCGGCGCCTGTGCCGGTTCTCGGCTTGCGGACTTTGCTTACGCACGGCAACCGGCACTGGCGAGACTACGATGCCAACTATGCGGGCGGCCCCTTCGATCTCGCCTTGCCGATTTTTCGTTACGCCGACGCTGAAATCCGACCGGATGACGCGCGCGAGTTTTCTCTTTTGCCGGGTGGTGAAACCGTCCGTGTCCTGCGTGATGGCGCCCGCGAGAAGGTGCTGATGGATCAGTTGGCCAACGCTGGCTTGCAAAAGGTGCCGGCCTACGCGCTGCACACCTTTGGCCCACCGCCCGATGGTGCCTACGGCTTGTCTTGTGAATCCGACTGGCCAAATTTCATGCGGGACTCGTTGCCGCTGTTGCGCGATGCCGGCTGGCAGGTCGAGTTTTCCGGCGACTTCAGCCACCATGTGCTTGAGGTCGAAGCCTGGGAAGCCGATTTGGTCGAGTCGGAAAATGGCTGGTTCGATCTCGATATGGGGATCATCGTCGAGGGCGCGCGCCTGCCGCTGGCGCCGCTTCTTGCCGGTCTTTTCCGGCGCGACACGCGCTGGCTTGACGCCGCTGTGCTTGATCGCATCGCCGATGCTGAACTGATCGAGCTCAGAACGCCCGCCAATCAGAGAATTCGCGTACCTGCCGGACGTTTGAAGCCGCTTGCGGCGACCCTGATCGATCTGTTTGATGGTTTTGTCGGCGGCGATACCCTGCGCCTCTCGCGCTTCGATGCGCCGCGGCTGGCGGATTTGACCGACACCAGTCGCTGGCAATTCAAGGGGCAGCGCGACGTCCTGGCGTTGGCCGACCAGTTGAAAGCGGCGCAGGGCATTAGCCACATCGATCCGCCTCTTGGCCTCGG
This sequence comes from uncultured Pseudomonadota bacterium, assembly GCA_903939665.1. Taxonomy (GTDB): domain Bacteria; phylum Pseudomonadota; class Gammaproteobacteria; order Burkholderiales; family Rhodocyclaceae; genus CAJBIL01. Next base: position 8,509 of record CAJAHZ010000313.1, read on the forward strand.
GTTGGAGTTGCGGCCTTACCAGAAAGAAGGTCTGGCCTGGCTGCAGTTCCTGCGCGAGCAAAAGCTGTCTGGCATTCTTGCCGACGACATGGGTCTGGGCAAGACGGCGCAAACGCTGGCTCACCTGTTGCTCGAAAAGGAGGCCGGGCGACTCGATCGGCCGGCGCTCATCGTTCTGCCCACTTCGCTGATTTTCAACTGGAAGAATGAGACGGCGCGCTTTGCCCCCGGCCTGTCCGTTCTTTCCCTGCACGGCCCCGAGCGCAAGAGCCGCTTTGCCGAAATCACGCAGCATGATGTCGTGCTGACCACCTACCCGCTGCTCTGGCGCGATGCCGAGGAGCTGACCAAACACAGCTACCACCTGCTCATCCTCGATGAAGCGCAAACCGTCAAAAATGCGCGCAGCCAAGGGGCTGAAGCGGTGCGCAAGATCGATGCGCGGCACCGTCTGTGCCTGACCGGCACACCGCTGGAAAATCACCTTGGCGAGTTGTGGAGCCAATTCGATTTTCTATTGCCCGGTTTTCTCGGCGACAGCAATACGTTCACCAAATACTGGCGTACGCCGATCGAAAAGCAGGGTGACTCGCTGCGCCGCAATCTGCTCGCCCGGCGCATTCGCCCCTTCATCCTGCGCCGCAAGAAAGAGGAAGTGGCACGCGAACTGCCGCCCAAAACGATTATTGTGCGCACGGTTGAGCTTGAGGGCGGTCAGCGGGATCTCTACGAAACAGTGCGTGCGGCGATGGATGAAAAGGTTCGCGAAGAAATTGCCAGCAAGGGATTCAGTCGCAGCCAGATCGTTATTCTCGATGCGCTGCTGAAACTGCGGCAGGTCTGTTGCGATCCGCGTCTGGTCAAGGCGGCATCCGCCCAGAAGGTCAAGCAGCGCGCCAAACTCGATCTCCTGATGACCATGCTGCCGGAGCAGGTGGAAGAGGGGCGGCGCATCCTCCTTTTCTCGCAATTCACCAGCATGCTGGCATTGATCGAAAAGGAGCTGAAGGATGTCGGTCTCGATTACGTCATTCTTACCGGCGATACCACCGATCGTGAAACCCCGGTCCGTCGCTTCCAGGCCGGTGAAGTCCCCATCTTTCTGATCAGCCTCAAAGCCGGCGGTGTCGGCCTGAATCTTACTGCGGCCGATACCGTGATCCATTACGACCCATGGTGGAATCCGGCGGTCGAAAATCAGGCCACCGACCGTGCGCACCGACTCGGGCAGGATAAACCGGTGTTCGTCTATAAGCTGATCGTCGCCGGGAGTATCGAGGAAAAGATTCTGGCGTTACAGGAGCGCAAGGCAGAACTGGCGGCCGGTATTCTTTCCGAGGATCGTGGTGTCGAGGTCAAGTTCGGCAGCGACGATATCGCGGCACTGTTTGCCCCGTTGCCGGTCTAGCGCAAACCGGCGATCCACGCCGAGTAGAGCTGATCGGCCAGTTGGCGCATGGCAAACAGGCGGGTTGCCGTTTCATTCTGCATCTGCTCGGGCGTCTGGATCGAACTGGGCAGCGGGTTGGGCAAAACGCGCAGCCCGGCTACTTCTTCCGGCCAGCTCTTGCACCACCGGTTGATCATTTCCGGCGTCATCTCGACGTGGCATTGCATGGCGAGGTGCGGGCCCAGCGCAAACGCCTGGTTGGCGCAGTAATCATTGGTGAGGATGCGTGTCGCGCCGGGCGGGACGCTGAATGTTTCGCCGTGCCACTGGAAGACGGTAATTTCATCGCTCGACCTGCGCGAGTCCTTTCCGAGCCAGTGCCGTGCAATTTCATTATCTTCAGCACGTGCAAAGCCCCAACCGATCTCCTTCACCGGATTGCGCATGACGCTGCCGCCGAGCGCCTTGCTCATCAACTGCCCGCCAAGGCAGTGGCCGATCACCGGGATGTCTTTGGCAACGGCGTCACGGATCAGCGCACATTCCTCGGCAATCCACGGCAGCGGGTCGTTGACGCTCATTGGGCCGCCCATGAAGCAGAGGCCGGAGAAAGCGTCGGCGCTCAACGGCACTGGATCATCGCGATCGACCGAGATCAGACGGAATGGAATCGAGTGCGCTTCGAGGAATGTGGCAAAATAGGCTGCTCCCTCAACGGCGGTATGGCGAAAAATGGCAACGGGCTTCATGATGGACCGATGGCTTTCAGAAAGATGCGATTTTACGCGCGCGGCGATTCTCTGCCTATGCGCGCTGTTTAGCGCCTCGCTGCACGCCACCGATGTGGGTCTGGCTGGTTTGTTTCCGGGCAAGGCGCTGCTCACCATCAATGGCGGTTCGGCGCGTACGGTAGCCGTAGGCGTTGCGACCGATGAAGGCGTCAAGGTGCTGGCGATTGAAGGCGAGACGGCGACCGTCGAGATTGATGGAAAGAAGCGCCTTTTGCGCGTCGGCCAGAACGTTGCCGTACAGTCTTCGGGGAGGGGGCCGGCCACCGCCGTGCTGACCGC